>JBCCJB010000061.1:0-14724 GCA_039028015.1 Planctomycetota bacterium | reverse complement strand
GGTTTGAAAGGCCATGCCTGACAAACCCGCCTGCCCGGTACCGCGACAAAGCTGGTGCAGTACCGTTTCGGCTTGGTCATCCACCGAGTGCGCCAACGCGATGTAGCGGCATCCGAAACGATGAGCGGCGTCGACCAAAAAGGCTCGGCGGTCACGTCTTGCCGACGCTTCGTCGCGCTGTGATGTCAGTTCAGTCGGGTTGCCAACTTCGACGGGCAATTCGAGATGCTCGGCCAGTCGTTCAACAAACGCCTGGTCTTCATCAGACGTGTTGCCGCGCCATCGGTGATTGAAATGTCCAATCACCAGAGGTGCTGTGACGCTTCCGTTCTTTGATGCGGCATCCTGTCGCCACATGGTTGCTAGAGCCAATGTGAGTGCGACCGAATCGGCACCTCCACTGCAGCCAACCACCGTGCCGACGCTTGATTGCCCGCTGTGATCGCGGTGCAGCGTTTTGGGCCAATACTGTCTCAGTTCGCTCTGAAGATGCTGCCAGGGATTCATCCGCGTCGTGATCTTGTCGTCTGAGGGAATCGGATCGGATACACTTTGCAATGCCGTGGGCGATTCGTCGACTCCGGCGTCTCAAACTTAAATCAAACCACTTTTGCTTGAACCATCCGCAACGACCCCGAATTCAATTGAAGGGCCGAGTTTTCCACGAGAGAACCCATTGCGAGACGACACCACGTTGGATGGACTGATATTCATCTCATGATTTCGATTTGGATGTTGCTAATCGATTGGATTTTCGATCGGTCTGGCTTGCCTTTGCGTTCCACTGAATTAGTGCGTGTTGCCTCGTCGGGCGATGCGTTATCAATGGGACGGACGTCGATTGCGGTGGTTCGGAGATACGTATGTCTTCCGAAACAGCCACCTTGGTTCTTTATTGCTTATTCTTCTTCTTTCTGGGCATGGCCGCTGTTGCGGCTGTGGTGCAGCGATTGGCCGCACAACGGCGCGCGGCTAACGAGGCCGAAGCCGCCCGGATAATCGAATCGGCTCATCGCGAAGCGGAAACACGTGGCAATCAGATTGTCGTGGAGGCTCGTGAAAAAGCTCTTGCGATTAAGGCTGACGCGGAAGCTGATGCCGCCCGGCGTCGTGAAGAGGAATTGCAGCGTGATCGCAAGCTAGATGCTCGCGAAGAGCAACTGGCCGTCGGACAGGATTCGCTTCGCAAAGCACAGCGGGGGCTGGAAAGTAGCCAAACGCGACTCGCCGCACAAATGCGGACGCTGACCGAGCAACGCGCCGAGTTAGATCGGTTGACGCAAGCGCGACAGCAGAGTTTGGAGCAGGCCAGTGGACTGACCCGCGATGAAGCGGCTCAACAACTGATGGAAACCGTGAAGGTTGATTTGGAGCACGAGATCGGCGCGGCCGTTCTCAAGCAGCAACGTGTGCTTAAGCAACAGGTCGATGCTTCAGCGCGTGATCTGCTGCTGACCGCGATGCAGCGTTACGCGTCGGTTCACACGGCCGAAAACACCACCAGCACGGTCGGTGTGCCGACGGATGACATGAAAGGCCGAATCATCGGACGTGAAGGCCGAAACATTCGCGCCTTTGAGCAAGCAACCGGGGTGGATTTGATCATTGATGACACGCCTGGCGTGGTCGTTGTGAGTGGGTTTGATCCGGTTCGCCGCGAAGTTGCACGCCAATCCTTGGAAGCCCTGGTCGCCGACGGACGAATTCATCCCGCAAAAATCGAGGACATGGTCAAAGAGAAACAGTCGTCGATCGAAGATTTCATTTTGAAAAAGGGGCATGAAGCGGTCAACGAAGTCAACGTGACGGGGCTGGCACCCAAGGTGATTGAAACGCTGGGCAGTCTGCACTTCCGAACGTCGTACAGCCAAAATGTGTTGCAACACAGCATCGAGGTGGCATTCATCACCGGGATGCTGGCTGAAATGGTGGGTCTGGATTGCGATCTCGGGCGGCGATGCGGCCTGCTGCATGACATTGGCAAGGCCATCGACCATGAGCTCGAAGGCGGACACCCCAAGATCGGTGGTGATTTGCTGCGTCGCCACAATGAATCCGATGAAGTCGTCCATGCTGCGAAAGGACATCACGACGAGATCGTGACGTCATACCCGTACACGATGCTGGTCGCGACCGCCGATGGGTGCAGTGCCAGCAGGCCGGGAGCCCGCCGCGAATCATTGGAACGTTACGTCAAGCGAATGGAGGAACTCGAATCGATTGCGCATCGTTTCGATGGTGTTCAGCAGGCCTTTGCAATCTCGGCGGGGCGTGAGATGCGTGTTATTGTTGGTAGTCAAAAAATCAGTGACGAGCGCGCCGCGGCAATCTGCCGCGACATTGCGACCACCTTCGAAAAAGAACTGACCTATCCCGGCGAAATCAAAGTCACGGTGGTTCGTGAGACTCGATTTACCGAAACGGCAAAGTAAGGCACGCAGCACTATGTCACCGATGGGCACTTGCGTTTGATTGCCATCGGCGATGATCCGTTCGGCTACACTACGTGGAGTTCAAGAACGTACTTGTTGGTTTTACGTCGTCTTGATTCCAAGCTTTAGTGGATCGCATGCGTGTTTGCTATTTGATTGCAGGCGTCTTTGTTTGTGCGAGCGCTGCATGGTCGAGCGACGATTCCGAGTCAATCATCGCGTCGCAGCGCGTTGATTTCTTTGAACGGAAGATTCGCCCAGCACTCATCGAGCATTGCTTTGAATGTCATGAGATTGAAGCGGAATCCATTGGCGGTGGTCTTCGATTGGACTTTCGTCGCGGCTTGATCGATGGCGGTGACTCAGGCCCGGCGGTTGTGCCCGGCGATGCCGCGGCGAGTCTTTTGGTCGAGGCGATTCGTTATGAGAGCTTGGAGATGCCACCGCAGGGAAAATTGCCCGATGCGTTGATCGACGATTTCCAGCACTGGATCGATGACGGCGCCGTTTGGCCAGACGAACCCGAACCCATCGGCGAGCGATCTGAAGACGAATTTGATTTGCAGAGGCGACGGGCGAGTCACTGGGCGTGGCAGCCGATTCGTACGCCAGTTGTGCCTGATGTTGGCGACTCAGATTGGTGCGATGGAACGTCCGATTGCTTTATCGCTGAGCGGCATGCTTCTGCCGGTATGACGGTCGCGAAATCGGCATCGGCATCGCAAGTTGCTCGCCGATTGTTTTTTGATTTGATTGGGTTGCCGCCAACGATCCGAGAGCTCGAGCAGTTTCATCGGGATTGCAAACGTCTGGGAAGCGAGCGTGCTCTCGCTCGGCTGACGGATCAATTGTTGGCCTCACCTCATTTTGGCGAGCACTGGGCAAGACACTGGTTGTATTTGGTGCGATACGCCGAATCTCGGGGGCATGAGTTTGATGTCTCGATCCCCAATGCGTATCACTATCGCGATTACGTGATCGACGCTCTTAATGACGATGTGCCGTATGACCGATTTGTGATTGAGCACATTGCCGGTGATTTGCTTGATCCGCCTCGAACCGACTCGCGTGGTCGGCGGGTATCGGCTTTGGGTACGGGGTTTTGGTTTCTGGGCGAAGGCGTGCACTCGCCGGTGGATATTCGCAAGGATGAAACCGATCGATTCGACAACATGATCGATGTGATGTCGAAGACGTTTCTGGGCCTGACCGTGGCGTGTGCTCGTTGCCATGATCACAAGTTCGATGCGATTTCATCGGCGGACTACTACGCGTTAACGGGCTATCTCCAAAGCAGCGATTTCCGACCATTGCGATTTGAAACGCATCACGCGAACGCGGCTATCGACACGTCACTCGCTCAGCTTGACCGGATGATGCGTGATCGTGTTGCGAAGGCGTTGCCGATATCTCCGTCGGTCGAAGACGAGCCATCGTTTGTTTCCGCTGCGTTGCAACCTCACGTCGTCATCGACTACACCAATCCGAAGGGATCGCGTCTGATTCGCAATGGGTACGCATTTTCATCGGAGACCATTTCACTTGGCCAACTACGCTTCGTTGATGCTGAGGTACCGCTGAGGTTCAGCACGTTTGCGGGGGCGATCACCGATCCAATTTGGAATCGGCTGGATTCGATTCATCAAGATGGACTTGAGGAAGGTTTTCGACTGGGGAAGATCCACAAAGCCGGCCGAACACTGCGGACACCGACCTTCGCGATTCATCATGGCAAGGTTGCCGCCCGTGTGCGAGGCAGTGGGACCGCTTTTGTCTGCGTTGATTCGCACCGGTTGGTCAACGGACCTTTGCACGGCGAAACCGTCGTAACAATTCAGCCCGAATCGGATTGGGTGCATTTCGCACTGGATCGTTATCTGGGTCACCGGGTCCATATTGAATTCATCGCCGCTCCGGGTCAGACGTTAGATGTGGCGATGGTGACGACGGGTGAAAGCGATGGTGATCGTGCGGCGCAGCAACGGCATGAGACAGCAATCGCGGCCACGATCGAACAATCCAACGACGAGCTGGGTCGGGCTTGGGCCAATGACGAATCGCTGCAGTCCGTCAAACGCCTCGTTGGCCAGTGGCGTCGGCAGCGTCAGCAATTGGCGAGCCGAATTGATGTGACATCTCATGTGGCGATCACGATGGCCGATGGCGATGGCGAAGACGATCATTTGCTCATTCGCGGTGACTCGTCGAACCCCTCGGACGCGGTTCCGCGACGTTTTTTAACCGCAATATCATCTGAAGCATCGTTATCAAACCCAGTGCCGATGGGCTCGAATGCCAGGGGTAGTGGTCGATTGGAATTGGCGAAACGAATTGTCGATCCTTCCAATCCACTAACGCATCGGGTGATTGTCAATCGAATCTGGCATCATCTGATGGGGCGAGGCATTGTTGCCACCACCGATGACTTTGGTGTTTTGGGTACGCGACCTTCACACGCGGCTTTATTGGATCACTTGGTAGATCGATTTCGATCCGGCGGAGGCAGCATCAAATCTTTGATTCGCGATCTGGTTCGAACGCGAACGTATCGACTATCCGGACAGTATGATTTCGACAGCTTGCAAGCTGACCCATCCAATCAACATTGGCACTATCGTCCGCCGCGACGGTTAACGGCCGAACAGATTCGTGATGCATTCTTGGTTGTTTCGGGGCATGTTGATCGCACGATTGGCGGGCCATCGATAGCGATTCACTTGACACCGTTCATGACCGGACGCGGTCGCCCGCGAAGCAGCGGACCACTGGATGGTGATGGCCGTCGTTCGCTGTACATCGAAACGCGACGCAATTTTCTGTCCCCATTCATGCTAGCGTTTGATGCGCCCGTCCCGTTTAGCAGCATGGGCCGCAGGAATGTCTCGAACGTTCCCGCGCAATCGCTGGCATTGATGAACAATCCGATGGTGATGCAGCAGGTGGCATTGCTGACCGACCGGGCGGCGCGTGAAACGCCTGTTGCCGAGGATCGAATCACGTGGTTGATGAAAACGCTTATGTCGCGATCGCCCGACGATAAAGAAGTGCGAGCAATCAGTGAGTTTGTCAGTCAAAACAAAGCTTCGGAGGCTTGGTCGGAAGTGAGTCATGCGTTAATCACCGCCAAAGAGTTCATCTACGTCCCATGAGCCCAACACTTCCATCATCCGGGTCTTGGTGTTCGCGTCGTGAGATGCTTTCGCGATGTTGTGGTGGTTTTGCTGCCACCGCATGGACGGCCTTGCAAGCCTACAGAACGTTGGGTGAATCGCAGGACAAACTCACATCGATGGCTGGCCACGGCCCTCATCACACTCCATCGGTTCGTAACGTGATTTTCCTGTACATGGACGGTGGGCCATCGCAGGTCGACACCTTTGATCCCAAGCCACTGTTGGAACAGTATCACGGTCATTCGCCCAGCGATTTATTCACGGTGCAGCCAACTCAGTTCAACAACGTGGGCAAGATGCTGGCGAGTCCATGGGCATTCCAGTCGTACGGCGAATCTGGTTTGCCCGTCAGTGATCTGTTCACTGCGGTTGGTCAGCACGCAGATGATCTGGCCGTGATCAGGTCGATGACGTCTGAATTCCCAGAGCACACATTTGCCAATTATTTCTTGCACACGGGCAGCGGGCTTCAGGGTCGTCCCAGCATGGGTGCCTGGATCAATTATGGACTTGGCAGCGAGTCTGAAGAATTGCCTGGATTCATCGCCATCAATGGCGGACTCACGCCACCGGGAGGACTGGATTGCTTTGGCAGCGGATTCTTGCCGGCAAGTTATCAGGGCAGCATCTTTCAGCCGCATTCGACAGGCGTCGCTGATATCCAGTCCAGAAGTTTTGCGGGAGCTCATCGCACACCCAGGCTGGACTTAACACGCCGCATGGATCAGTTGTCGCAGTCGAGATATGGCGTGCACGACGCGATCGATTCTGCGATTCACAATGATGAATTGGCCGCGGCGATGCAGCTTGCCGTGCCCGACCTAATGGATACGTCTGATGAACCAGAGCACATCCATCGTTTGTATGGTCTGGATTCTGATTACAAGCCGACGCAAATCTATGCGAAGCAGTGTTTGCTCGCTCGCCGTATGGTGCAACGTGGTGTCCGGTTCATCGAATTGACATGCCCCAATGTGGGTTCGGACCGTTGGGATCAGCATCGCGACTTGAAAGCTGGCCACGAAAAGAATGCTCGTGCCGTGGATCAACCCATTGCTGGCTTGTTGACCGATTTAAAACAGCAGGGTTTGTTCGACGAAACGCTCGTCGTCTGGGCTGGCGAATTTGGTCGAACGCCATTCGCGCAGGGCAACGACGGCCGCGACCACAATCCATTTGGGTTCTCCGTTTGGATGGCTGGCGGCGGCGTGCGGGGTGGAATGATCCATGGCGCCACGGACGAGTTTGGCTACAAGGCAATCGAGGGTCGCTGCGAGATCCACGATCTTCACGCTACCATTCTCCACCTGTTAGGAATCGATCATCGCCGTAGCACGTTTCGATTTGGCGGCCGCGATATGCGTTTGACAGACGTGAAGGGGCACCTCATTGACGAGGTGATTGCATCGTGATCGGTGTTCCGAAAGCATCGACCAGCGGCGGTTCGGCTGTCGCTTGACCTGGTAGGGGGCGCATCGCGTCCTGAATCGTTTGCATCAGTTCAATGCGGTTTTCTTGATCTTCAGAGGTCATTTCTAAACTAGCAATGGCAACTTCTTCGAGCGGTCGTTCCGTCAGCCGGAACAGACGCCCATCACGAAAACACTTATGCGTGTGGTTCAATGCAAAAACGTGCCGACCAAATCGTTGTTTGTCCCAACCGGGCCGCGGATCGTACCAAACGAAAACGGCATCACGTTCTCGGCTGTCAAATTGATTTGGCTGACACTGGCCAGCGAAACTGACGCCTTCTAACTGAGGCTCGTTCGTGGTGTCGGAACCGGCCCACTCCAGAAGCGTTGGCAAGATGTCGGTGAAATCAACCAACCGATTAGTGACCCGAGGTTCGATCTTTGCTGGATTCCAGACAATGAGTGGAACGTGGATCCCGGTTTGAAGCGGCGAAGCTTTGCCACCGATGATCGTGCGATTACCTGTAAACTTCGAGGTGACATTGACATTCGTTCCATTGTCGCCGGTGAAGACAACGATCGTGTCTTCGGCAAGTTGACGCTCTTGGAGCTCTGAGAGAAGTCGGCCGACGACAACGTCCATGTATTCAATCATGTCCTTGGCAAATCGGACATCCTCGGTCGGGTTCGATGTGGGGTCATATTCAGGCGAGCGAGGCGTTGGCACAAAAGGATTGTGAGGCAATGCCATTGGGTAATAAACAAACGAGGGTTGGTCCCTGGTTTTGTTCAGGAAGTCGATTATTTTTTCGACCCAAATATCCTCGCCGTAGCGACCTGGATACCGACGCAGTTGTTCCGGCTGCGACTTGGATCCCTCCAGCATGATCGGATTGGCGTAGCGTGACCCTTTGTCTTCGGTATGGCGTCCATGAAAGACGGCCCATTGATCAAAACCCGCGTCGCCGACATGCATTCCTGTTCCGCGTCGAGCATCACCGCCGGGGAAGTCGGGTGGATCATACGATTGCAACTGCCACTTCCCAAAAATCGCGGTTGCATAGCCTGACGCGCGTAATCGATGTCCGATCGTCACGGCGTCCGGATCAAGGATTCCGAAACAACGCCAATTGCGATGGTTGTACTGCCCCGTCATTAGTTCAACGCGACTGGGCGTGCAGAGCGGTTGCGAGTACGCGTGTGTGAAACGCACCCCTTCAGCAGCCATCCGGTCCAGGTGCGGCGTCTGGTAAGTCAACCCGCCGTAACATCTGAGCCCTTCAATGCCGATGTCATCGGCAAGAATCAGGATGATGTTGGGTTGATCACGGGCATCAACGTTTGCGACCGCTGAACAAAGGCATAACACGATGGTTATTAGGCGAAAACATCGGATCATGAAAAAGTGCATCGTCGATTCCTGGTCGAATGAATCAGGTGTTGCCCTCAACCCGGCGACGCGACGCTATGGGCGCACCGTGACCGACGAGGGTCTGCACCTGACATGTTCTTCATGTCTAAACCAGACCCGCTCGTGATTGGTTTGTGGGGCCCGACGCGTTCGCGTTTGGCTCATGAGGTGGTCAGGTCGCTGACTAGCTTAGCCACGCTGGCAGGTCATCGGCAGCGGGAAGGTCGATCACTTGAACGTGCTCGATACCGTCGAGCGATAGCAGTGATTTGAGCGCTGTGTCGGAGACATCATTATCCAGGCTCAAAACGCCAATGGCGTGACCGCCCGCATCGTTGCCTTCACGACCCACCGCCATGGCGGCGATGTTCACGTGATCGGCCCCGAGCACACTGCCCACGTGGCCGATCATTCCTGGGATATCCTTGTGATTGAAAATCAATAGCTTGCCATCCAGGAAAGACTCCATTCGATAGCCGTCCAGCATGATCAGCCGCGGCATCTCGTGTCCCAAAATGGCGGCGCCGGCCTGAACGGTCTTGCTGCCACCTGAAACCTCTGCGGTGATGCTACTGGAAAATGCACCTTGTTGCGTATTGTGCTCGACTGACAGTTCGATGCCGCGTTCGCGAAGCAGCATCTCAGAGTTGATGATGTTGGCATCAACCACAACGCGTTGCAGCAGTCCCGCGCAGATCGCATTGGAAAGCACGCGGGTGTCCTTGCCAGCGACATCTCCGCGATAGGTCACTCGAACTTGATCGATGCCTCCGCCATGCCACTGGCATAGCAACAATCCAAGTCGATGGGCAACGTTGAGGTGACCCCGCAACTCATTAAGCGTTTTGGGATCCAGGGATGCCACGTTAACACTGTGTCGTATCTCACCGGTGCGAAGGTAATTGATCAGCAGATGGATGCCTTCGACAGCAACTTGCGTTTGGGCCTCTTCTGTGCTGGCACCCAAGTGTGGTGTGCAAACCGTGCCCGGCATGCCGAACAAGGGACTGTCCGTGCAAGGCTCATCGGAATACACATCCAAGGCCACACCACCGAGTTGTCCCGATGACAGACCTTCAACGAGCGCGTCCTCGTCGTAGATGCCGCCACGTGCCACATTGATTACGCGAAGACCCGGTTTGACCTTGGCGAGTTGATCCGAGCTGATCAAGCCTTTGGTTTCGGGTGTTAGCGGCGTGTGGACGGTCAGATAATCAATTTGCGGCAACATCGCATCGACGGTATCGACTTTTTCCACCTTCAGCGATGCGGCTTGATCGTCGGTGAGGAAAGGGTCAAAGGCGACAATGTGCATATCAAATGCTTGCGCCCGAGATGCGACCTCGCGACCGATGCGGCCCATCCCAACAATCCCCAGGGTTTTTCCTGCGACTTGGGTGCCCATGTAGGCTTTGCGATCCCAACGACCCTCGACAAGGCTCTGATTCGCGGGAGCAATATTTCGCGAGAGCGCCAGGATCATCGCGAAGGTGTGTTCGGCGGTGCTGACCGTATTTCCCGCCGGGGTGTTCATGACCACGATCCCGCGCCGCGTCGCGGCTGGTTTATCGATGTTGTCCGTGCCGACGCCGGCCCTCGCGAGTGCCTTCAGTCGCGTGTTGCCCTCGAGCGACTCGGCCGTGATTTTAACACCACTTCGCAGGATTCCGGCGTCAAACTGATCCAACGCGTTCTTAAGATCATCGCCTGACAGTCCTGTTTGCACCTCGTATTCGATGTCGGGTGCCGATTCGAGCAGGTCGATGCCTTCCTTTGCGATGTTATCGAGGACGATGATGCGATACATAGGTCTACTTGTGTCGTTGATGAAGAGAATGCGTGTCGCCAAGACGCTGGGTGATGGTTAATGCCCCGCAACCACACGCTTGAAGTGAATGCCGACTTTGAAAGAAACGCCGGCTAAAATCTTGCTTTGCCGAGTTGGTTTCGTCGGTCTAGCCATGCTTCGTTTGAAAATCGGTCATGAATTCGGCGAGCGTGTCGACGCCGGTTTGCGGCATCGCGTTGTAGAGGCTGGCTCGGATTCCGCCGACGCTGCGATGTCCTTTCAAAGCGGCAAGCTGGATCTTGGCCGCATCGGCAAGGAACTGTTTCGTCAAATCGTCCGATGGCAAATTGAATGTCACATTCATGATGCTGCGACATGACGCTTGAGCATGACCTTTGTAGAAGCCGTCGCTCGCGTCGATCACGTTGTAAATCTGGGACGATTTCTGTTCGTTGAGTGACTTCATTGTTTCAAGTCCGCCCACATCATCGCGGAGCCACCGTGCGACCTTGCCTAGCACATAGATCGCAAACGTGGGTGGCGTGTTCCATTCCGAATCGTTGTCGTGGTGGTTCTTGTAATGCAGGTACCCCGGGATGGTTGGTTCAGCGATTTCCAGTAGGTCTTTCCGCATGATCACCACGGTCACGCCTGCGGGACCAGCGTTCTTCTGCGCACATGCATAAAGCAGACCGTACTTCGCAATGTCCAATGGGCGACACAGGAAATCGCTGGATGCGTCTGCGACCAGCGGAACGCCCTCAGGCACGACGGGCTCGGTTGGGAATTGGACGCCCTGGATCGTTTCGTTGCTGCAGTAGTACAGATATGCAGCATCGGACGCGCAATCAAAATCGGAAGCGGATGGGATTTGGTCGTAATTGGAACTTGCTGCATCAAAGATGGCTTCGGCCGGGCCTTCTTTAACGGCTTCTTTAATGGCCTTCTTGCCCCATGATCCCGTGAGAAGGTAGTTGGCGGACTTGCCCGTTCCTCGCAATAAATTGGCTGGCACGGCGGAGAACTGCAGCGTGGCACCGCCTTGCATGAACATCACGCTGTAGTCGTCATTGATTCCGTAAAGGCCTCGAATGGTCGCCTCGGCGTCGTGTAAGACATCAACAAACAGCTTGTCGCGATGGCTGATCTCCATCAATGACGCACCCGCGCCGGGATACACCATCATTTCATCCTGCACCTCACGAAGCACCGTTTCAGGCAGCGTGGCTGGTCCGGCGGAAAAATTGAAAACGCGTTCGGTGGTCAGCATGGAAGGGTCTTGGTGACGGCAGTTGGGGACGAATGGAGCGGAATCGATCCACGCGGGCGGGATTTTAGGCAGCGATCTGCAAACGCGATAGCCAGCGAACCCATCGCCGTGACACCCGCCCAGTGGTCTGCGATTATTCTGTCCTGGAAACCTATCTTCTGGCGGGAAACCGACCAGCGACTGCCGCCATGGGCCATCATTGGCATGCCCGAGTATCGTCTCAGACTTCCGTCGATTGTCTTAACGACACCGCCGATTGCCATCGCGTTGTGGCTGAACCTGGCTATGACGGCTTTTCTGGGTCCGTTGGATATCACGGCCGAAGCGAACAAGATGACGGTCGGCTTGGACCCGATTGTGCTGTTGAAGCTTGTCGTTTCGGGATGCGCCGCGGTGTTGGGAGCTTATGGGGTGATCGCATCGGCAGCCGTTCGCGACGCCATTTTGACCCCACCACCGTTGATGCTGTTTGGCATTTTGTTTTTGGCGGTGCTTGCGACGCCAATCGCGATCAGCACAGCTTCGCTGCCGACCACGCTGATCAATTTCACGCACGTGATGTTCTTGGTAACGGCTTTAATCACGTTGCGATTGCCCGGTGTGGCAACGGCGGCACTGGCGGGCATCTTTGCCACGTTTTGCCTGGCGATGTTCATGTGGTTCTTTGTGCCAAAATATGGCGAGTTCCCCGAGTTGCTTGCTGATGGGTTGATTGTGGTTCGTCTCTCGGGCACCGCGCATCCCAATGCCGTTGGTCGAGCAATGGTGTTGGGAATTCTGCTGACGTTGTACTTGAATCGCACCGGGCAATTTCGATTGCCGCTGACGATGACGCTGACCGCGTGTTTTGGTTATGCGGCTTACTTGGCCTGGAGCCGAACAGCGATCGTGGCAGGAGCCGTTGGCATGGTGATCTTGTTTCTTGATCGAATCGTAACCCGGGTTGGTATTGCCGGTGTGGTTTTGCTTGGACTGATTGCGTTGGCAGGTCTCTCTTCGATCTACGTGCTGGGATACGAGGATGAGATTGTGGGTGAGTTGTTGGTCAAGGTTTCTAAAACCGGCGACGCCGACGAAATCACCAGTGGGACCGGACGAGCCGACATTTGGTCTCGAGCATTTGAGCTGATTGCCGAACGCCCCATGATCGGACACGGGTTCAATGCGGCACCATCGTTGATGATTGACCATTCGCAGGCGACTCATAACGCTGTGCTGCATGCAACGCTGGCAACGGGGTGGTTAGGCGGTGGTTTGATGTTATCGCTGTTGATGTGGAACCTTTATTTGGTTCTTCGCTGTGACAGCTTGCCTGTGAGATCGTTATCAGCCTTTACCGTGATGTCGTGTTTGACCGAAGACACCATTTTGGAGACATTTCCTGGGCCATGCACCATTATGTGGTTGATCACCATCATCGCACCGATGACGCAGTTGTCATCCAACCAAGTCAGCTCATCCCATTTAGACGTCGGACGTCTCGAGACTGCTCGGCAGGGTGCAGTGGCGATGCCAACACAATGATGGCTCGGTCCATCGAAGCAAAGCGTGGCGGATGCTGATAGCGCTGATACTGGCATGCTTGCTGTTGGCGATGGGGTTTATCGCTCGGATGTCGCTGCCGTGGTTTAGCGCTGCCAAGATCCCAGCGTCATTAATCGGCGGGCTATTGGGATTGGTTGCGATTCAGGCGTGGGTGCAATTGGCGAGCAGTCCAATGTGGTTGGAACAAACGCTCGCACAATTTCGGCAATGGCCGGGGACGCTGATCGCAATTGTGTTTGCGGGAATGTTATTGTCGCGGCGTCCTACAGATCGATCTTGGAAAACCAAGATCAGTCATGTCGGCAAGCAAGGTTTGATGGTGTGGATCATTGTCTTGGGTCAGACCGCTGTGGGCATGATGATGACATGGTTGATCATTCAGCCCGCTTTTGAGTTGCCCAACTCAGTTGGTTTCTTGATTGAAACTGGATTTGCAGGCGGTCATGGGACAGCGGCGGCGATGGGCGTCGTTTTCTCGAACCCGAAGATTGGATTTCCTGCCGGTCTCGATATCGGGTTGCTGATGGCGACATGCGGCTTGATTTATGGCCTGATCGGTGGCGTGATCTGGGTCAACGTTGGTTTGTCACGGCGTTGGTTTGTGGAGACTAATGAAGCTGCCAACCAAACGGAGTCCACATCGGCGACGATAACTCCCGCATCGAGTCACGTCACAGCATCCGGCGAATCATCCATCGATGACGATGCGATTGATCGTTATCTGTTGCAGTTGGTTTGGTTGATCGTCGCAGTTGGGGTTGGCATGCTCATTCAGCTCGGCGTCAACCAAGTCGGTTTGATGCTGGATCGTTCGATTTCCGGTCTCGTGGAATCGTTTCCGTTGTTTATCTACACGCTCGCGGGCGGTGGCGTTCTGGCATGGACGTTTCGTCTTGCGGGCATTTCGCACTGGGTCGAGCCGGAGCTCATCACCCGCTGGATCGGAACGGCAATGGATCTATTGGTGGTGGCGGCCGTGGCATCACTTAATCTGCAAGCGGTTTCGGCCTTGTGGTTTCCATTTGCAGTCCTATTTGTGGCGGGTTCGATCTGGTCAACATTCTGTTTGCTGGTGTTGTCGAGAATGATTTTGCCACGACACATTTGGTTTCCGTTGGCGTTGATCAATTTCGGCATGTCGACGGGCGTCACGGCCACTGGATTTGTTCTGCTTCGGATGGTGGACCCGAAGTTGCGTAGCGGATCAGCCGAAGACTACGCATTGGCTGCCCCGTTATCAGCGCCCTTTATTGGTGGCGGAATCCTGACCATAGGGCTGCCCTTGTTGGTCATTGAGAACGTCTCGGCCGCGATTTCTGCGCTCGTATTCTTGATTCTGGTCGTCGTCCTGATCGTCATCGGATATCGGTGGAATCGCCAATCCGGTTAAAAACGTCGTGAAACATCGGTCGCCCCCACGAGGGCGGGTTAAAATCTGACTCCGACCAAGAAGTGATTCTGATCTTTGCAGGTTTTCCGGTCTTAGCCTGACCGCTCGTCGGTGCATTAGGTGCTATAGCACTGTCAGCCTGCATCATTGCATCGTTCTGTCGTTCTACTGAGCTATTGGTATTTCCGTTGACTGGTCATCGTTTTTTCGCCGTTTGCATGGTCATCGTTGGCGTCTCGGCGGACGCGTTGGCCGCAGAGCGGACTGAGACACGCACTCATCTGGCTGAAGATGCGATTCAG
>JBCCJB010000060.1:0-14826 GCA_039028015.1 Planctomycetota bacterium | reverse complement strand
TCGCCAAATCGAAGCGCCGTCCCACTTGGTGCGTCAGCTTTGAATCGGTGATGTCGTTCAATCACTTCGATATCTAGTCCGCCAGCCACATTGCGCAGAGCCGCGGTGATTTGCTGAACTACTTTCATGGACACATTTACCGCCGGCGACATGCTGGGTGCCCAAACGATGGGAATGGCTCTGGATGCGTCCCGTAGATGTTGCTTTTGACCGTCTTCCAATCCGGTCGTCGCAACGACAAGTGGCCAACCATTCGTTCGACAGTGTTCGATGCAATCGTCAATCGCCGAAGGTAACGAGAAATCAATCACGATCGGTGGCGATTCATCCGAGGCTTGCTCGATTTGATCGGGAAATTGCGATGTGAGCATCACGCCACATGATTGACCACCCGAAATCACACCAATGTCATGACCGATTGCATCATGATCGGCGTGATCGACCGCCGCGATTAATTGGATATCTGGATCGTCCATCGACAACGCAACAACGCGTTGTCCCATTCGGCCAGCGGCACCGTGAACGATGACGCGAAGTGGGCGACGCGATACGACTTCATGGTTCATTGGGGTAATGGTTTCTGTTGTTTCCATTAAGCTCTGTTTCTCATTTCAATCGATAGCTCATCAATCGATCCTGTTCTCGCAGGTACAACCTGCCCCCGGAAACAACCGGATGCGCCCAGCTTTTTCCTTCTTGGAAATCGGGTTTGAAGGTCGCCACGACATCAAACTCGCGTGGGGTCGCGGCGGCGAGAATGACCGTTCCATCCTCACGTCGAAAAATGATGTGGCCGTCGGCGTAAACCAAGCTGGTCTCACCTTTGCCGGCTGCTCGTTCGGGTCCCCAAGCGGTCTGGCCGGTTTCCAAGTTGACGCAAATCGGCAGCCCGTTGCCGTTGCCATGGCCACAGTAAATGTGACCATCAAACAGAGTCATGCAGCCATGTTTGTTTTGAAGCGATTTGGAGTCCAACCAATAAACTTCTTCAACACGCACACCGGCAGTATCTTGATTTGAGTCACCGACAAGCTTTAGCAGCGCCGATCCGGTGTTGTACCCGGTGCTGGTGAAAACGAAGTCGCCATCAATGATGGGTGTTGGGATATTCGCTGTTCCATTGGCGACCCGGTCATAACGCCATAGCAGCTGGCCGTCGGCGGCACGCACCCCAATAAGCCCACGACCGACCAGCTGCACATACTGTTTGATTCCACCGCCGTAGGAGATGACCGCGGAGGAATATCCGGCGCCGTCTTTGAGAGGCTTGCCATTGAGTCCGACCTCCTCATCGAAACTCGGCAATGTCGTCGTCCAAACCTCCGTGCCAGAATATCGATCCAACGCGACGATCATTCCGCTAGAACCACCGGGCGTGCAAATCACCAGGTCACCATCGACCAGCGGCGATTCGCTAAAACCCCAACTGCTCATCATCTTGCCATCCCAGTCAGCAAAATCACGACGCCAAAGCTCGCGACCGTCAGCTTGCGTTAAGCACACCACGCTGCCTTGACTGCTAACCACATAAAGCAAATCACCGGCCAACGTTGGCGTCGTACGGCTTCCCGGGTAACCGTGTTTTGGCGGACGGCCGGTAATCGATCGTTTCCAGAGCCGACTTCCGTCAGCTGCCGAGATCGCGACGACGGCTTGTCCATCATCGAAGTTACCGGAGGTAAAGATCACACCTTCCGCGACCGTCACGCTGGCATAGCCGTTGCCCAATCCTTCAGCCGTCCATTCCAAAGGTGGCCCTTCGGATTCCCAGTTGTCAAACAAATCTGTCTCGGGCGATCGATTCGCACGATCGATTCCACGCCACTGCAACCAATCCGCATGACAAACGTCAACGATCAGCTGATTCCACGTCAGTAGCCCCAACAGCAGGCAACAGGATTGGACGACACGACGCGGAATCGGTTTGTCAGACGGCACCATGATGGAGACTCATCAGCAGGAGGCGGGCGATGTACGGGCGAGCGATTGATGGGTAGGCCATCAACCGGTGACGGCGATCAGGATAGTGTCAGCCACGCTGAACACCATAAGCCGTGACAAGATGCAAAGCGAGTCCGCTAGACCGCTGCACAAACGAGTGGCTCATGCCTCCGTCCAAGAGCGACGCCTATCCGTGACGTGGCCCCTATCACACGTAGCCCCTATCAATCGTGGGCTCGTCTAAGTCACATCGACAAATTGCCTCGCGAGGCGATGATGTCGCTAGGCGACGATATCGTGCATGACATTGCCATGCACGTCGGTCAATCGGAAGTCTCGACCCGCATAGCGATACGTTAGTTGCTCATGATCCAGGCCCATGAGGTGCAGGATCGTGGCGTGCCAATCATGAATGTGGCACGGGTTCTCCACGGCCTCGTAACCATGGTCGTCCGTCGCACCATAGCTGAAGCCACCCTTGACACCGCCGCCGGCCATCCAGGTTGTGTATCCCTTGTTGTTGTGATTGCGTCCATCGCGACCTTGGGCGGCAGGCGTGCGGCCGAATTCACCGCCCCAAATCACAAGCGTGTCTTGCAGCAGGTCGCGTTGTTTCAAATCAGCCAACAAACCGGCTATGGGTCGATCGCATGCTTCGGCGCGAGCTTGATGGTCGCTGGAAAGATTGACATGTTGGTCCCAATTGCTATGGGTCACTTCAACAAAACGAACGCCCGCTTCGACAAAGCGTCGAGCCAGCAAACACTGTTTGCCAAAATTCTCAGTCGGGCCACCATCGGCACCATACATTGCCAATGTGGTTTGGCTTTCACCCGACGTATCCATGAGCTCGGGCATGGCATCTTGCATTCGGAATGCCAGCTCATAGGACTCGATCATGCCTTCGATACCGGGGTGATACTGATCCCGACGCAGCTTCTCTCGATTGAGCGCCTGAATGAAATCGAGTTGCGAGCGTTGCTGGCGTTCCGAGACGCGTGGATTCTTGATATCGGGAATGCTCTCGCCACTGCCGCCACGGACGAATCGAGCTGCCCGCCCGCCTCGACCTACCTTGGTGCCACCATAAATCGCAGGCAGAAACGAGCTGCCGTAGTTATTGGAGCTTCCGGCCGGAGGGCTGAGCGAGATGAAACCGGGCAAACTGTCGTTCTCGGTACCTAATCCATACAACGTCCAAGCGCCCAGCGACGGACGAATGAACTGTGCGGTGCCGGTGTGCATTTGCGTCATTGCACCGGGATGCACCGGTTGATCGCAGTGCATGGATCGAATGAGTGTCATGTCATCAGCATGGGCTGCAACTTCCGGAAACAAGTCAGAGATCCAGAGTCCACTGTCACCGCGTTGTCGAAACTCCCAGGGTGATTTGAGCAGTGCACCACCGTAACGTCCCGATTTGCCGTGATCCCGTACCAGTTGCGGTTTGTAATCAAACGTGTCCACGTGCGATGGGCCACCTTGCATGCACAGGAAAATCACTCGCTTCGCCCGCGCGGCAAAATGTGGTTGTCGAACTGCCAGCGGATTGCTGACCGCTTCTTCGGCCGCGACCATGCCGCCAAGTGCCAAGTAACCAAAACCGGCGGAGGAATGCTTCAGGATTTCGCGTCGTGTCAACATGGTTCAGTCCACAAATCGAAATTCGGCCGCGGCAAACAAGCTTTGGCAAATCGCCGATAACGTTCCGGTCGACGTGCTGCGGGACCGCCCCGCAGCCGATACAAACTGTCCCGCCGCCTGACGCTCGCCCGACGTTGGAGGCCGACCGTAAGCTGCGATGAAAGCAGCGTGAATTTGATCGCTGAATCGCACGTGCTGATCGGCCAAGCGCTGGGCGAACGCATCACTAAGCCGAAGCACCAATGGATTGTTCATCATGAAGAGAGCTTGGTTCGCTGTCTGGGACGACTCGCGAGTCCCCGTAACGGTGCTGGCATCGGCAAAGTCAAAGACTTCCAAAGCTCGCGGCACGGCATCGCGAACGATCGGCAAATACACACTGCGAAAGTTAGCGTCTTCCATATCGAGTTGATTCTGGGCCTTGCGGATCACGTCTTGAACGGATTCGCCCATTGAAGGGTTGCCGACGCCGCGTCGGGAATTGCCAAATCGCGATGCCATGCCGCCTGCCCCCATCGCAGAAACGCCGAAGCCACGATTCGTTCCGCTGCCACGGCCATTAAGTCCGGTCATCATCACCGGCCGACGCTGTCGCATGGCATCAAACGCACGGCGAGCAACCTCCCGCGGGTCTTCTAATGATCCATCTCGCACTCGCATGTAACCCGCCTCGGCAACAACACTGCCGCGTGGACGTTGGCGTTGAAGTTGTCCGCTGATTGCAAGCATTGAATCACGCACCGCTTCGGCGTCGAGCTGGCGAGGATTTGCCCGCCAGATCAAAGCGTTTTCCGGATCAGCCTGGTGATGTTCCGGATGAAACGTCGATGCCATCCGGTACGTGCGCGAAGTGGCAATCTGGCGAATCATTGATTTGACCGACCATCCGCTGTCCACGAATTCCAGTGCCAGATGATCCAGCAACGCCGGATGACTCGGCGGTGAACCCGTGACACCGAAGTTCTCAGTCGACGTCACTAAGCCATTACCAATCAACTGCTGCCAAATACGGTTGACCATCACGCGAGCGGTGAGCGTGTTGTCATCACTACCGATCCACCGCGCCAACTGAAGTCGCCCGCTTTCATCGCGATCAATCACAATGGGCGTTCGACAGAGAACTTGCGGGAATCCTCGAGACACGCTTTGAGATGGCTGGTCAATTTCGCCTCGAACCAGAAGTCGAGCATCTTTGGCGGCGTGTTTCTCCTGAACGCCCATACAGTAACTAATGGGGTTGCCATTGCTGTCGACGACGGCCAATTTGGCTGACAACTCAGAAAGCTGATTGAGTTTCTGCAGACGCTGTCGCAATGCCGCCGCGGCGTTGGAATCGCCGCTGTTGTTGCGTCGGAACTCCGACATCTCCCGCATCGTGTCTTCGATCTGCGATTCCAATTTAGCGAGCTCGCTTTTGGAATATTGTGGATCGAATGGGTTCGGATCATCGATTGGCAATCGAATCAGACTGCTGGTTCGTTTGGTCTGTGCGGTGGTGAAGCTGCCGTACTTGGATGGCGGCACACCAAAGTACGTTTCCATGCTGCCAAACACGCCCGCCAGCGCGTAGTAGTCCGATTGAGGAATCGCATCGAACTTGTGGTCATGACAGCGGGCGCAGGCGACGGACATTCCCAGGAAAACACGAGACGTCGCATCGATTTGTTCGTCAACCAAATCCGCTTGGAACTGGACGCGGTTTTGCTCGTTCAGGTTCTTCGCTCCCATTGCCAAGAACGTCGTTGCCACGAGCTGCTCAGACCACTGTTGATCATTCGATGCGGGCAACAAATCGCCAGCGATGTGTTCTTGAACAAAACGATCAAATGGCTTGTCGTCGTTGAACGAATCGATCACGTAGTCGCGATAACGCCAAGCGTGGGGATAGGTCATGTTGACTTCCCGACCGGTTGATTCGGCATAGCGAACCACGTCGAGCCAATGCCGACCCCAGCGCTCACCGAACTGGGGCTGATCAAGCAATCGATCCACCACATGTTCAATAGCACGCTCGGGGTCCGTTTCCCAAATCGAACTGAAGTAGTCGATCTGCACAGGCGTGGGTGGTAGACCGATCAGGTCAAAACACAGTCGACGCAGTACCGTCAGTGATGATGCATCATCGGCTGGCGGAAGATCGGCATCTTCCAGGCGAGCCAACACGTGACGATCAATCTCACCGCGTGGCCATGACAAATCGATGACCCGGGGCGGTTGTGTTTGCTTGGGAGGCTGGTATGCCCAAAAATCACGCTTGGCCGCCTCGATGTCAGACTCATCAATCGATGATTGAATCTCGGTCACATTGGAAACCCTCGGATCGGGAGCGCCCATCTCAATCCATTGCTGGAAGTCATTGATGATCGCATTGGATAATTTGCGACGCGGTGGCATCTCAAAATCCTCGTGCGTCATTGCCGTGAACAGCAAACTCTCGCTGGGCTCACCGGGAACGACCGCCGGTCCACTGCCGCCGCCAAGGTGGGTCAGCTCACGCGTGTCCAAACGCAGACCGCCGCGTACGTTGCCAGCTTGGTCGCTGTGACAGCCGTAGCACTCGCGAACCAAGACGGGTCGGATCTTGGTTTCAAAGAACTTTTCCTGCTCGGGAGTGATCGTTGTGGCCGCGCAGGCCAATGATGCCGACCACAGCAATCCCGAAACTGCGATGATGCGTTGGTGTGTGTTCATGCTGGTTGATCTCACCGCGAGAGAACAAAATGGCGTTGCCGACGACTGTTATTCCGCAGGCGGTCGCTGTGGCGTATCACCACCCACGCTGGCATCTTCATTGTCTGACGACATTCGACGGTTTCGCTGTCGCTGTTTCGTATCTCCTACGCCGCCGCCGGGTCGCCGTTGGTCGCGACCAAAGCCGCCGTCGGCCTGCTGCCTCATTCGTTCGCGTCCGCCAAATGCACGGTCGGAATTGGTCGCTCCTCGGGGACCGCCCTCATTACCCGGGCCAAAGCCGCCGCCGCGGCTGAATCGCTCACGCATGGATACCAGCAAACTGCCTAATTCGGCCTCGTCCAGCTTTGCGTCACCATCGGTGTCGAATTGCTCGAGCAGCCGCGACACCATCGCTGAGCGGCCCGCTTCCGCGGAACCTGGACCGCGTCGCCCTTCAAATCCGGCTCGAGACTGCCCATCGGCTTGGGTTCGGTCCTGGCCACGCCGACGGTGCATCATTTCGGCACGAGAACGGCCTTCCGAAGTGCCATCGCGATCCAACGCGGGTCGTCGTGACCAAGCCTCGGGCCGACCACTTTCGGGCCGACCACCTTCAGGCCGACCACGCCGAGATTCGACAGCATCCGAATCCCCTTCGGCGGGTCCCGACCAGACGTCGGTCGCGGCGATCGTGCACGAGCAAACGATCAAAACCTGCAGCAGCGCTCTCATGATGCTTATCCAACGAGGAGAGTGAAAAGGGCGATGGCTTCAGCGTGCCAACGTGATTGCAACCCCTGGATGCCCGGGGATGGATCGGTTGATCACTCGATTTTTCCCAAATTCCGGCAGCCTGTGATTCAAGGTGTCCTCATTTTGGGGGGAGCGACCCACCAGGATGCGATGCTGAGCGGCGTCATAATCAGTAAAAAAATCAAGACCGCAAAATCGTAACTGCCACTGGCATCTTTGACCGCGCCCATGATCAGCGGACCGCAACCGCTTCCCGCGACCGTCAAACACCAAACCGTACCTCGAATTGAGCCCAGATGAGCGCGACCGTAGAAACGAACGTAGATCGCGCCCGTCACGGCAATCAGCAAACCCTGACCCCCACCAAATAACAGCGCGAAAGCATGCATGGCGTGGGGCGATTCCCCGGCCCACAGGGCGACCAAGGCTACGCTGAGCATCGATGCTCCCAAACCGAGCAACCGATTGAGCGGCCAAAAGTCGGCTAGCAAGCCACCCAGGAATTGCATCGCCAGCATCGACAACCCAAATGTTTTGAAAAGGTCAGCAGCGGTTCCTTCGGCGAAGCCGCGATCTTGGCATAGCGTGAACAGATAAAAGACCACGCCCGTTCCAATCATCGCCCAAACCGCGTTGGTCAACCCAACGATCGAGTATGACGCGGTGCTTAAGGCCTGACGTAAGGTGAATGACGTCTCAACTTTCGCACCGTGGTCAGACGCGTCGGCGGGCTCGGAAGTACTCTGATCACGCACGGGTTCTGATGGCATGCCGTCAACGGATTGCCCGAGGTCTTCGGGGCGGTTGCAGAAAAAGATCAGCACAGCCGGCAATAAGGCGGCAGCCAAAATCACAGCCAACACCTGATACGTCGCACGCCATCCAATATCGCCGATCGAAGTGCTCAGGGCCTCGGGAACCCAGGCAAAGGTGAGCGCCGTTCCGATACTGATGAATGCCGACATCCGGCCGATTCGATTTCGAAACCACATCGCGACGGTGTTGCCAGCGATCAGTGTCAGCGATCCCTGGCCAAGAAATCGCAACAGAAAAAATACGCCCAACAGCGACCAAAATCCTCGGACCTGGGATGCCAAAAAGCATGTGCCGGCCAAACCTGCGATCACGGTAAGCGAAACAATCTTGAGGCCAGCTCGGTCCGTTAATGGTCCCACCAATGAAAGTGGTAACGCCGCAAGCAGGGTTCCAATCATGTAAGCCAGCGCGAGCCGGCTTTCACTTAAGTCCAGCGATGAAAGCAATGCTGGTGTGAACGCGCTGACCGCAAACGTTTGACCCGGGCTGGTGCCGATTTGCATCAGCATGGCCAGCGGCAACATGACATAGCCGTAAAAGAACGGCAGCTTGGCAGCAAATCGGGAGGCCACCGTTTTCACCATCGGGAGCGAATCCAACCGGCAAGACCGCAGTGATCGCCATCGATAAATCTTCTCAAAACTTCGCTTGCCGCTGCAGAAGGTATTCGGTCAGTGCCGTATCGAATGGTTCGCTTGTGTTGAGCGGAACATAATCGACCCGGAGCCGGCTGCAGCCTTCTTGGTACAGACTGCGAAACGAATCGAGCCGATTCAGATACTCATCCCGAAAGCCGCCCGCATCGACGGTCACGACTTCGCCCGTCTCGGGGTCTTCAAATTCAACGGGGCCTTCAAATGGGAAATCGATCTCCGCAGCATCAAGCACGTGAAAGACGATTACGTCGTGACCGCTGTGCCGCAACCGTGCCAAAGCCGCGATGGTCTCCGCGGGTTCCGCTAGCAAGTCTGAAAACAGCATGATCAAACTCGAGTGACGCATCATGGCTGCCACTTGAGTGAGCGCGGTCGGCAAATCCGTGGTGCCATCAGGCTTCATCGACGAAAGGGACGCCATCACATCACCCAAGTGCCCCCGTCGACTGCGGGCGGGCAGCAACGCTCGCAACTTATCGCGAAACGTCAGCACGCCGATGGGGTCTTGTTGCATCGTCATCAGATACGTCAACGATGCCGCCAAGCATGTCGCGTATTCAAATTTGGACATGCCATCGCGACCAAAACCCATCGACTTGGATAAGTCCATGACCAAGTATCCCGTCAGATTGGTCTCGGCCTCGAATCGTTTGACGTAATACTTGTCCGTTTTGGCGTACACCAACCAATCGATCAGCTTCGGATCATCACCCCGGTTGTAACGTCGATGCTCGCTGAACTGGACCGAGAAACCCTGCAAGGGACTGGTGTGCAGCCCTTGCAAAAAACCTCGCACGACCATCTGGGCTCTCAAGTCCAACCGTTTGATTTTTTGCAGCGCCTCTGGACTAAGCGACGTCGTCATGTCGCGATGCCGACCGCTTGATTGGCATCGCCAAGCTGACGAAGCTGCCCATCGACCAATTCCATCGTCTCATCCATCGCTTTCGCCAGGGCCGTCGAGTGCGTTACAGCGATCAAAATGGTGCCGGTTTCGGTTTGCAGTGTCCGCAGCAAATCAGTGACCTCGCCTGCCGTTTTTTGATCCAGGTTTCCGGTCGGTTCATCCGCCAGAATGACGGCGGGCTGCATCAGTAACGCTCGGGCGATCGCCACGCGTTCTCGCTGTCCACCGGATAGTTCTGACGGAAGATGCGTTCGCCGATCGGCCAACCCAACCGCCGCAACCAACGATTCGGCCTGAGTTATCTGAGCCTGGCTTGCCGATCCAAACGCAAGGGCTGGGATTAAGACGTTCTCCATCACCGTCAATTGCGGCAGCAAATGATGGTCTTGGAAAATGAAGCCGATTGATTCATTGCGAAATGCGGCGCGCTGCGATTCGGCAAGCTTGTACGGATTCACTTCGTTGATGTTAACGCTGCCTGAATCGGGTTGATCGAGTCCGCCGAGGATCTGCAGCAGCGTGGTTTTCCCACTGCCGCTGGGACCCACAATCGCAAGCGACTGACCACCATCGAGCTGCAATGACACCTGGCGAAGCACATGCAGCGTTTCGCCAGGCGTGACAAATGCTTTGGCGACCTGATCGACTGTCAGCCGATGTGACTGCGTGGTCATCACTGGCTCGCGGCAGCGACGTCGGTCTCCGCAGCGTTCTCGCTGGCGGCCACGCCCGCAAAATCGCCGGCGACCGCGATGACCAGTCCGTCGGGATGGATGAATTTGCGAATCGCTTGATTGACTTGGTTGATCGTGCTGTCACGGATCTGCTGTTCGTGCATCGAGTGGTACTCGAGCGTGCGATTGTTGAACATCGACGACAAGAGCAATCCCGCCAGCGTGCCATCGCCAGTTCGGCTGATGCGTTGAGCCTGCAGGTAAGCCGTTTTGGCTTTTTCCAGTTCGTCGGGAGTCACGCCCTCATCGAGAATTCGATCAAGTTCCTCTCGGATCACGCGAAGCAATTTGTCTTTGTTTGCCGGATTGGTGATCGCATAGAGCGTCAAGTCCACGCGGTCATCTTTGGGCCGAGCGCTCAAACCGCTACGCACCCCATAAGACAGCCCCTCCTGTTGTCGCACACGATCGGCCAGTCGACTCGAAAGCGAACCACCACCCAGAATGAAGTTGCCGAGCGTCAACGCGGCATATTGAGGGTCCGTGTCCTGGAGTTGGTACTGCTGGCTTGAATACAACAACGCGTTGGATTTGTCCGGTGTTTCAATCTCAATCAGTTCGCCGGGAACACTCGGTTGCGCCGGGCGATCGATTCGCGTGTAGGCTTGGCTTGTGTCCCAATCCGCAAAAATTTGCCTCCCGAGATCGAGTACGACGTCCGGTTCAAAGTTGCCGACCGCAACCAGCTCGCCATCCTGATTGGACAAGAAATCCGCATGCAGTTGGCGAACCTGCTGGATCGTGACCGATTCGTACATCTCAATTTCTTGCTCGATCGTTTGAACGTACCGAACATCCGTTGGCGGATAGGGTGACAGTGCTTGCTTGACGCGTTTGGGTGCCAACGCGTTGGGTTCCGTCAAGCTCTTCTCCAGATTCGTCACGATTTGACGTCGAATCACTTCCAACTCATCGGCCTCCAACCGCGGGCGACGAATCACTTCTCCAACCAAGCTCATCACTTCGGGCAAAAACGACTGCTTCGTTTTGATTGTGGCTTGCAGGAGTCCTGGGAAGGTGTAGACCCTCACTTCCGCGCGAAGTCGCGTGTACTCATCACGCAATTGCTGGTAGTCGAGGTCTTGAGTGCCACGTGCCATGACCAAGCCCAATAACTCCGCTGCTCCCAGCCGATCGACCAGCGTGTCGGGTGACCCGAATCGCACGGTCATCTGAACGGTCACGCTCTCACCGCGGGTTCGCTTGGGCAGGAGGGCGTACTCGATGCCGCCGGTTAATTTTCCGCGCGTCACAAGTTGTTCAATCACAACCGGATCGGGATCAAAGGTCTCGCCTGCCGACGCCGCCTCGCGACCCTTGTAATCGGCCAACAACGCATTGAGATCGGGCGATTCGGGAATGCTCACGCGATCGCTGGCCTCGGACGGAATAAACAGCCCGACGGTGCGATTGTTTCGAGTGAGGTATTTCTTCGCTGCCGCACGCACTTGATCAACGGTTAGGGCCTCGACCGCATCGCGATACAGAAAATACAAACGCCAATCGCCCTGGGCGGCCCAGTCCGACAAGGCGATTGCGATCCGGTCCGTATCGGCGGCTTGCAGTTCGCGCTGTTTCAGAATCTGTTGCTTGGCACGTTCGACTTCGGCGTCCGTAATAGCATCTTCATCCCACTGGTTTTCCAAGACATTCAAGAAAATCGTCCTCGCCTGTTCAAGCGAATGATCCTCAGGAAGTTCGGCTATCGCCATGAGCAATCCGGGTTCGCGAAACCCTTGAGCCATCGTGAACACGTTGCTGGCCAATTCGCTTTCCACCAGGGTCTTGTAGAGTCGGCCGGAGGGTTCATCACCCAGAATCCGGGCGAGCGCTCGCACTGCCGGGTAGTCAGCATGACTGCCGGAGGGCACATGGTACGCTGCGCCCACAGCTTGGAATTCACCCACGCGGCGGAGCACCACGGTTCGTTCGCCGTCCTGTGGTGGCTCGGTTGTGTAAGTGGGATCGAGAGGCTTCGTCGGATTCTCAAGCGCACCGAAGTGTTTTTGAAGCGTCTGCATGGCATGGTCCGGTTCAAATTTGCCGGCGACCACGACCATCACGTTGTCGGGACGATAAAACTTTCGATAAAAGCGACGCAGATTAATGATCGGCACACGTTCGATGTCGCTGCGATTGCCAATCGTTGATTTGCCGTAGTTGTGCCAATCAAACGCCGCGGATTCGATCCGTTGCATCAGCACGCGAATGGGCGAATTCTCGCCGCGTTCAAATTCATTGCGAACGACCGTCATTTCGCTGGCCAGGTCCTCACCACGAATGTTGCTGTTAACCAACCGGTCCGCTTCCAAGGCGATCGCGAATTCGAGATTCTCGCGACTGGCCGGCAGCGTTTCGTAGTAGTTCGTGCGGTCGACCCAGGTCGTGCCATTGAATCGCGCCCCGCGATCTGTCAACGCTTTGGGGATTTCGGGGTGCGACGGTGTCCCTTTGAAGAGCATGTGCTCGAGCAAATGAGCCATTCCCGCTTCGCCATAGCCCTCGTGTCGCGAGCCAACAAAGATGGTCATGTTGACCGTCACGACTTCCTTTGATTCATCCGGGAACAGCAACACATCCAAACCGTTTTCCAGCTGGTACTGTGCGATCCCTTCGATTTCTCGAATCGGCTTGGGTGCTGACGTGTTGATGTTGGAATCCTGCGTTGAGTGGGCGGCTGTCTGATTGGGACGATCTTCGGAAGCGTTTGGATTGTCCGCGTGGCCAGAGCCAGCGAACGAAAACAACATCAGACCAGCAAGCCCGAAGCGGGCACGATTGGGACTAACGATCACGACCTAGCTCCGTGCGATGTGTCATGGATATTCAATGAGTGGGCTAGCCTGCGGCAGCAAGGCTGGGGAGGGCGAATGACTCGTCACAATGTGCCTGAGGATTGGCCTTCAGTGTACCGATTTGCTGTGCAAACGTTAGCCACGCCGAATGTGGATGGTCTTCGAACCGGATTGCGTCAACTGCGTTTAACCCGATCCTGAACGCTGTCCGGCTAGAGCAGCTCGCGTAAGCGTTCGATCAATGGCTCAGGCGATTCGTGGCAGTAGTCAACTTCGCACGTCTGTTTGTCGGCCAGCGATTTGACCTGCACCTTTGATTGTTGCCACTCATCACCACCGGCCACGATTGCCAACCGAAACCCCTGCGTGTCGGCGTACTTCAATTGCTGACCGAGTCGCTTGGGATCTGGATACATTTCCACGCCGATGCCCGCCGCTCGCACATTGGAGGTCAGACGCAAATAGTCGTGACGATGTTGCGGGTCGAAATACGGAACGATAACGGGACACGGCTTGCGAACGTCGGAGATTTGCCCGAGTTGATCCAGGGCCGCAATCAAACGATCCAATCCCAGCGAAGCACCGATGCCCGGAAGGTCCTGTTTGGTGTAGAGCCCAGCGAGATTGTCGTAGCGACCACCCGAACAAACGCTGCCAATACTTGGTAGATCGTCGAGCGTTGTCTCGAAAATCACACCGGTGTAATAGTCCAGGCCGCGAGCGATGGAAACATCGACTTTCATTCGCGATGATGCGACACCCGATGCCAAGGCACCATCGACAATCTCACGCAATCGTGTGACTCCATCGCTTGCCAAGGAATCACGACCCACAACGTCTGGCAAGGCGTCAAACACCGCATCAAGATCCATGTTTGCCAAATCGGCCAATCGCAGAACCGAGTCGGCTTGGCGGGCTGTGATTCCGCTGGCGGAAACCATTTCCGCAGCGGTCTTTTCGCGACCGATTTTGGCGAGCTTGTCCAGACTTCGCAGGACGGGTGTGACGTGATCAGCCAAATCCAACGACTGCAAATAGCCGGTCAGAATCGCACGATTGTTGATCGCGATCGTGGCGTCGATTCCGATTGCTTGAAACAGGCTGTCGATCACGGTCACCGCTTCGATATCCGCCATGACGGATGTGGTGCCGATGGTGTCAAAATCGCACTGCACGAACTCGCGGTAGCGTCCCGCCTGCGGATTCTCACCTCGCCAGACCGGTGCGATGTGATAGCGTTTGAATGGCGTTCCCAACGAACCAATGTGCTGAGCGGCAAAGCGGGCCAGCGGGACCGTCAAGTCAAATCGCATGCCAACGGGTCGACCGCCCGCGTCTTCAAAACGATACAGCTGTCGGTCTGTTTCTTCGCTGCCCTTTCCCGTCAGAATGTCGAGGTGTTCGAGGGTGGGCGTATCAATGGGCGCGAAACCAAAACGCCGAAAAACATCGCGAGCGGTCTGCATCAATTGCTCGCGCGGGATCATGACCGCGGGCAAGTAATCGCGAAAGCCTTTGAGCGTGCGAGGTTGAATCATGATGGGCGGAACACGGTCCTGTCGAGCAAAAGCCTTCGTTGCACAAAAACGTCCGTTTAGCGAAGGCCCTCGTAAGCAGATGGACTCCGTTTTCAAAGGACCCGTTTGGCTTGAGCCGAAGCGTGAACGCTGGTCCAAGGTCCGTCAATGTGACATGTCCATCGCGATTTGGTTCGGTCGGGCGCTGCATCATCGAGCGACACGGGCTCTGGTTCGCTTGGTCTCGTCTGTGGCTCACCCCGACGGTACGATGTGTGGCTGCTGCGGCAGGGGGCCAGCTAGGTCCGATTCGCCCGTTCCCCAAGCAGACTCGTCATGCCCGCACCATCGATCTACAACGTTCCCAATGCTTTGACGACGGTGCGATTT
>JBCCJB010000059.1:0-14886 GCA_039028015.1 Planctomycetota bacterium | reverse complement strand
TGGGTCGATACAATCCAATGCCAGTGATTCCCCGCGAAGCGTAAGCAGCGATATCCTCTTCGAAATCCCATCGCAACGTTGATAATTGGTTGATCGATAGCGTGTTCATGAAGCAAAGTGAGCACATCAATCCCGGCATGAAGTGAGGCGTCGGAGTATGCGCGTCGGTGCCAGCGGTGACAAGATTTGTCGACCGCCTGCTACGCCATTTCGACCAATCAACCGTTTGCTATCAAATCCAAATTCCCTCTTACCGATGCGTCGTGATGCCAGCCTTTTGCCGATTCAAAACCGCTGATGGTCAAACTCATTTGGCTCTTGCAAAAAATTTTCAAAACGATGCGACTTTAGGATCAATCACGCCGACGAACGCTGACTCATCAGTGAACGGTCTCATTTGTCCATTACGCGACATCATGGATGAGACACTCGCGGATCACTGGCAAAACAATCAGCGATGGATCAAACACAATCAGGAATTAATCGATCATCTTCAGCAATGCGGCTATGTCGAAAGAGACGACAACCTGCCTTGGCAACCACGACCACGGATTTTGCTACCGCCTGTTGGTAATCCCGAAAAGATCATCTGCATCGGTCTGAATTACCGCGACCATGCGATTGAAACGGGAGCTGAACCGCCAAGCTTGCCAATCGTTTTTAGCAAGTTCAACACGGCGTTGACGGGTGATCATCAACCAATCGAATTACCCGCGATCAGCGAGCAAGTTGATTACGAAGCCGAACTGGTGGTCGTCATTGGCAAGACTGCTCGCCATGTCACCGCCGATCGCGTGTCCGATCACATCTTCGGATATACCGCCGGCCACGATGTGTCATCCCGTGATTGGCAAAAAGGGCGACCGGGTGGGCAGTGGTTGCTTGCGAAATCGTTCGACACGTTTGCTCCGCTGGGTCCTTGCGTTGTGACGCAAGACGCTCTGCCTGATGCTGGTAATCTCCGCATCGCTATGAAACTAAATGATGTCGTGGTTCAGAACAGCAAAACCGATCAATTAATCTTTGATATTCCCGATCTCATTGTTCATCTCTCCCAATTCATGACGCTTCGGCCGGGTGATCTTATTTTTACTGGAACACCCCCGGGCGTTGGTGCTGCCGCCACGCCCCCGCGATATTTGAAAGATGGTGACACTTGCCAAGTGATGATTGAAGGCATCGGTTGCCTAACGAATCATTGTGCGACGGCAAACCGACAACCGACGCCGTGCAAAAGCAGCCAACGCGACGACTTCAGTCGTCTGTCACCGACGCTTTGACCGCATCGGCAACCCAACGCCCGTATCCATCGCTCACTGCGATCACCGGCATCGCCACGATTTGCGGTTCTTCATAGGGATGATTGGCCGTCAACCAATCGATCACGATCGTGCCAAACGATCGTGTCGTCTTGATCACCACTCGATGCTCGGTCTCGTGTTCCAGCTGCCCTTTCCACCGGTACCAACTTGTCATCGGACCATCGATCTGCACACATGCTGCAAGCGGCGATGTGTCCGCTTCGCCGAGTAATCCTTTGGCGATCGATTCCGCTTGCAAGAGCGTTGATGTCGTCGTCCAAATCACGATTAACGCTTGACTGCCATCCGCTAGTTCACCTGAATCGAGTTCATTCATGATCGAGTACCTCGGCCGTTCAATTTTTCACGAGTGTTGAAAAGCCGTCCGTGCTTTGTCGGCCGGCTGTTGCAGCTTGTCGTGACCAACACTCGCTCTTCAGAATGCTTGTCGCTAGAGGTCAACAAGTCTCTTACTCGTGGACAGTTTGCTGACAACGCTACGACATCTTTTCCACATTTGATCATGGAACCGTTGGATCGTGTTGACGCACGCTAAATTTCAATCAAGCGAGCCATTTGCGACGCTTGACGGTGGCACATTACGACGACGAAGAAAAAGAGAATTACAAGAATAAATCAACACTCAAGTGAGGCTTGCCGCTGCGGGATGCTTGAACGCGTGATTGGATCGTATTCGGGGGATGCGGGTGCTTTGGTTGACTGCTACAACTTCAGCGTTACGCCAACGAGAGATCTTTGACTGAACCAGCATGAAAATCACCTGTCAACGCGATTCGCTCGCTAACGCTTTCGCTTTGGCCGCGTCAATCGCTCCCGCTCGTTCGCCCAAGGAGATTTTGCAAAACGTCAAAATCACAGCGGTGGGTGAGAAACTGACGCTGTCGGCAACGGACCAGGAAGTGGGCGTTAGGCTTGATTTGACCGAGGGTGTTGAAATTACCAACGAGGGTACAGCACTCTTACCGGTCCAGAAGACAGGCTTGATTCTTCGAGAGAGCAATGACGAGTCATTGTCAATTGAAACCGACGATGCGGGTATTTTGATTCGGGGTCGTCGCAGCAAATTCCGATTGCCGGGGTCTGATCCAGATGAGTTTCCAGCAGTCAGAGAATTTGAGGAAGACAAATTTCATCAGATAGCAGCCCGAACGTTTCGCGAAATGCTGCGGCGAACCGTGTTTGCCACAGATTCGGAAAGCAGCCGTTACGCTCTTGGTGGCGTACTGTTGGAAATGGAAGAGCAGTCGATCATTGCGGTTGGAACAGATGGTCGTCGGTTGGCGAGAATGGAAGGCAAAGGGGATCCGATCGGTGGTCATCAAACCAACGGTATGACAACCATCGTTCCAACGCGTGCCATCGGGCTGATCGAACGAGCACTCAGTGATAAAGATGAGACGGTCGATGTGGCATCACGTGGCAATGATTTGGTCATTCGCACACCGAGGGCAGTGATCGTGAGCCGATTGGTCGAAGGTCGATATCCCAATTGGCGCGGTGTGCTTCCGCAACGGGAACAGGCTCAGCATATCGACGTCACGATAGGACCTTTATTTGCGGCCTTGCGGCAAGCAGCGATCGTGACCGACATCGATAGTCGCGGCGTCGATTTTACGTTTGCTGACGGCACGCTGACGCTCGAGGCGAAGACGGCTGACTTGGGTGAATCCAAAGTTGAGTTGCCGATCGCTTACGACGGTGAATCCATCACGTTGACGATGGATCACCGGTACCTAGCTGATTTTTGCAAGGTCATGGATGGTGAATCGACCATCGTAATGGAGATCGAATCCAGCAAATCGCCCGCGCTGATGACCACCGACGATGGCTACGCGTATGTGATCATGCCGATGGCACGAGATCGTTGATCGATGGCGGCACGCGAAGCACGAGTCGCTCGGCACGCTAATTCGGAACGTCGCATCGGGAGCATTGTCGCGCAGTTGATGTCGCGACGGGGTTATGCAAGTGTTGCTGCCGATCAAGCGTTGTTGGAAACGGTTTCAACTATTGTCGGACCGACACTTGCTGATTCGATTCGAATTGGCAAATTGCGACGGGGCGTCTTGCAAATCCATGCCGCTGACAGCGTGGTGATTCAAGAACTGACGTTTTACAAACAGAAAATGGTTGATCGTTTGCGTCACGAATACCCGCAAGCGCGACTCACGGATGTTCGTTTCAAAGTGCTGTCCGACTGAGGAAATTGACCCATGAAGACTGGATCCTTTGATCCTTGCGAACTGAGTGAATCAGTGATCGCAGTGCCCCCATTATGTCGCAATGATGCTGGCAAGATCGAATATGGTCAAAACGCACGGCTAATTAAGCATTTGGAATCAGGTGGTGTTCGATCGTTGCTGTATGGTGGCAACGCTGTGCTGTATCACACGAGTCTTGATGACTTGAGCACGCTGTGTGCGAATCTTGTCCAGCAGACGAGTCCCAACACAACCGTCACCCCAGCGATGGGACCTTCGTTTGGGGCAGCGATGGATCAAATCGAAGTCTTACGACAATTTGATTTTCCGACGGTCATGTTGCTGCCTTCTCGTGACATCGTTGATTCGTCAGGGATAGCACAAGCGTGCTCCAAATTGGCGGATCGTTTGCAAAAACCAATCGTGCTGTATTTGAAGTACGACCAATGGATGGATCCCGTTGATGTGGTGTCATTGGAACGAGATGGTGTGATTGCGTGGATCAAGTACGCCGTTGTCCGTGATAATCCCGAAGACGATGATTACTTGCGAGCCATCATGGATTCCTTTCCCAGAGAAAGAATGGTGAGCGGAATTGGTGAGCAACCAGCAATCATCCACGTACGCGATTTTCAACTGGCGGGATACACCAGCGGTTGCGTGTGTGTGGCTCCCGAAAAAAGCATGATGATGCTGAAAAAAATTCAAGCACACGATTGGGGGTCAGCCGAAGAGCTTCGTGGCTATTTCCGGCCGTTGGAAGATTTGCGAGATCAAATCAGCCCTATTCGGGTGCTCCATGAAGCGGTGGAGTTGGCTGGAATCGCAAAGACAGGTCTCATTCAACCCATGCTTAGTAGGGTCGATGAGTCGGTGCGAGCTCGGATTATCAGCGCTTTGACAACGATGAATTTGCAGCAGCAATAAGACCGTTGATGCAAGAAATCGTAGCGTCGAGCGTGGTGTCAGTTTCACTCATTTGATGAGTCAACGATGCATGTTTTCCATCCGTTGACATTCACGGCTTGAATCGTGTTTAGGGAAACTGAGTCGGGAACAAAGAGGGCCACAGCGTCGATCGGCAAACGCGTCAAATCCAAATTACCTTTGCACCGCCATTCTCGTTCATGAGTCCAATCGACGGTGTGTCCACGAGCAACGTGAAGATAGGAATCGACAGCGTGCTGCTTGGGAATGGCATTCACGTAAGTGACTGGTAAGACGCCTGCTTCACGAGCAGCATCAACGCGAATTGCAATACCACAGGGTTCATAGTCCCATCGTTTCAGATGCGAACGATACGTTCGTTTAGCCAGAAGCTGTTTCAGCGGTGCGTTTGAGAAGCAAACCACAGGATCGGCGTGACGGCTCGCGATCGCTCCGGCAACGAGAATGCCCGAATGGACGATGCGACATAGTGTGTCGAGCGGTGTGCGAGAGGCAGTCTGCCATGATCCCAGTAGGAGATCATCGCGATAACGATCCCATGTCTGATTTGGCCAAGGACCTTGTGTTGCACGAGTGCAATGAACTAACCATGCATCGCTATCAATTTCAGCGAAATCACAAACGTTAACCTGTGCCGGTAAGACATGTTCAAACGAATCGGAATGCTCCGCGGGTAAGTAGCAACCAATTGCTCCCATCGCCAGCAAATCCAAGCCAAATGATTCGGTACCGTTATGACCCAAGGCCACACGCACGGAAACCGGATCGTACTTGATTCGGTGACTTAGTAACTTGGCAATCAGTCCTGAAGAACGAACGTGCAAGGCATGCACCCGATCAGCAAGAGCCACAACGGCCGAATTGATATCGATCTCAAGTTCGTCTGGTGAAATGCTTGTCCAATCGACGCCATACGTTTTGGCGGAATGAATTGCCCAGGGTTCAATCGCTGTTCCGTGACCGATCAGCCATCGCGCGCCTTTGTGTCGCGCAGCCAGAGCGATTGATGATAAATGTCGCGAAAGATATCGATGTCGTTGAACACGGTGCCCGATGCGGCTGGAAACAGGTGCCCACAACGGCCTGTCATCATGGATGAGATCATTCCACTGTTCAGGTAGTGAGAGATGATTGCTTAGTTGTTCAAAGCGTTGTCGACGATCAGGTGCGATAGATCGGGTTGCCATCAGAACGGATTCGACTGAGCACTTGGTCGTTTGATAATGAAATAGGCAAAGACACCTGAAACAAGAGTTGCCATGGCGGCTAGAGCTTCACCAGGTTGTCGCCAGGATGCAACTATCGCGATGGTAAGTGTGGCTGCAATAAACACAGATGAAGAAAACAGCACAGTTGTTGATTGATGACGACGAAGTTCGGGTAACCACAGCGTCGCCACGGTTGCGGCGGCGGAGAGCGAAAGAGTCAAACTCAAATAGGACAACAAACTCCTCAAATCTGCAACCAAGATGACAACAATCATGGCGACGCCTTGGAACACAACGAGTCTTCGAGGGGAACTTCTGTTGTTAGGTGACGCGATCCGCTGTGGGAACAACCCGTCAGTAGCCATTTGCTGGTAAACCTTCGGTCCTGTAAGCAAGACTGACGACACACTGGATGCCAAACCGAGACAGATCGCGACACGGATCACGGAGGCTAATGTGTTACCTCCAAGCACGCCTGCAGTAATCGTCGCAATGTCCTTTTCACCAGAGATGACATCATTTGACGGTGCAAACATAAACACGACATTGAGAGCGAGATAAATTGCCGTGACGATGACGGTTCCAAGCCAAAGCGATCGGGCAACAGACATACCTTTTTTTTCGGAAGCACCGGCGACATAGATGGACGCATTGAATCCACAGTATGAAAGCGATACCCACATGACGCTTGTTAGCAGTGCAGCAAACGAAGGCGTTTGAGTATTTGCTTTTTCGTCAAAACCATGCCATCGATCCGTAAGCGCTAAGGTAGAGACCAAAAATACTCCGAGGGTCAGCAACTTAAGCATCACCAGCCAGTCTTGGCCGAGCAAACCATGGTGTACTGAGGTGCCATGCATCACCATGCAAATCATCACGAGACCAACAGCAATGATGGCCGCCGAGATACCGTTTGGGTCGTTGGAGTTTGGTACGGCATAAGCCGCAAAAGCGATGGCGGCAAACGCGCCCGCGCTGGTGAAGCCTGCCAACAACGAAACCCAGCCAGCGATAAAGCCGGCCACCGGATGGGCGAATCGTGAGAGATACAGGTATTCGCCACCGCTTTCGCAAAGCGATTGAGCAAGTCCGCCATAGGCGATGGCACCGCAAATGGCGATTAGCCCGCCAATCATCCATGCGACCATCACCCAAATCGGTGAACCGAGATCAGCTAAAGCAAAACCCGATGTCGTGTAAACACCCGCACCAATCATGCTGGCAATGACCAGCAACGTTAATGAACGTGTTGAGAAACGTCGTGTTGAATCAGTCACCAATTACGACTCGGCCTGTGTCGGCTCATCGGTATCATCTAATTTCAGAAAACGCAGAAAGTAGTTTTCCGAAAGGCCATCGATCGACTCTTCACCTACGAATTGAAATCCAGCAGCTTCGATTTCTTGCTTAAACGTTTGCTTGTCAGCTCGGACGTGATCCAGCAGCCATTGACGCGTGATTCCCTCAATTCGATTGAAGTCAATGACGATCAGGCTTCCACCGGATCGAAGTGCCCGGTGTAATGATTGCAGTGAGGCGGTTGGGTATTCAAAGTGATGATACACATCGCACAAAAATGCCACGTCGATGCTCTTTGGTGCTAATCGTACGTTAGCCTGGCCACCCAAGACGGGTGTGATATTTCTGAGGTCACGTGTTTCGGCGACCTCGCGAGCTCTGGTCACAAACGCCGGTGCGATATCGACGGCGTAAACGTGTCCGTCGGAGCCAACCCGTCGGGAAATGAGCTCCAAGAACAGACCGGTACCCGATCCAACATCGGCAACATGATCGCCTCGACCTAGTTTCATCGCGTCGGCAATCGATCGACGCGATTGAAAAATCTCACGGCTTTCGACTTCAAAGGTGTCTAACCACCGTTGGACGTCAAGATCGGGGTCTAGAAACGCCTTATTGATACCAGGGCGGACGCTACTGGAACCCGCATCCTGTGCCGATAAGATGCCACCATGAATCATGCCGACAAGCAGGCAGAACAATGACTCGATGCGAATGAAATGAAGCATTTGATCACTTGGTACGGCCGAGGGTTTCGCCAACGGAATTGACTGATCGTACCACGCAGTTCCGCGCGAATGAATTATCCTGTCGATGGTCGTCTCGGTGATCATCGCCTGTTGAGTTCTTATCTTTCACAAAAGTAATGTCATGCGTGTTTGCAAAGCCGTCATTACCGCGGCGTCGCCCAACCAAAATACGTTGCCGCTTCAACGCCTGGTTGATGGACACGGTGACGAAAAAACGGCACTGCAGTTGATCATCGAAGAGACACTTTCAGCGGGTATTGAAGAGATCGCCGTGGTGATTCGTCCGGGTGACGAGGCGAATTACCGTCATGCTGCGGGTAGTGCGATCAGCGGCGTCACGTTTATTGCCCAGGATCAACCGCTCGGCTATGCCGATGCCTTGCTGCGTGCGGAGCCGTTCGTTGGTGATGATGCTTTCTTGCACTTGGTTGGTGATCACCTTTATCTCTCATCGATCAACAAGACTTGTGCGAGTCAGTTGGTCGAGATGGCGTGCCGGCATGAGTGCCCCGTGTCGGCAGTCCAGTCGACTCGCGAACATCGTCTGCCTTACTTTGGCATCGTTGGTGGGACGAGCGTTCCCCAGCACGATGGCTTGTACGAAGTGCGTCGCGTGGTGGAAAAACCAACGCCCACATATGCTGAGCAGCAATTGATCACGCCCGGTCTGCGTAGCGGTCATTACCTGGGCTATTTCGGAATGCATGTCTTAACGCGAACGGTTCTTGATGCACTGCATGAGGTCGTCGCCGATGAAAGTCTCGAGCGACCCAGCTTATCCGACGCCGCGGCGAAGTTACCTGCGCGTGGGCGTTATTTGGCTCATCAACTTCATGGGCGTCGTTATAACATTGGTGTTCAATATGGCACGTTGATCGCACAGTTAGCGATTGGACTGTCGGGCCGCGATCGGGAAATGTTGCTCGCCGAGTTGGTTGAATTGCTTGCGTCACGCGAGCCCGACCGGGGATTGATCAGCAATGAGGACGAATTGATTCCCGGAGCCATGTTATGAGTCTGGTAGCGTCAACGTCGCCATTGCTTCAAACGATCACATCGGTGGATCCGAAGATTCGCAATCGCTCTCTTGAGAGCCTTTGTGCTGGTTTGTCGGCCGAACAGTTGATCGATCAAGCGAACGAGCTCGATCAATTTCGTCGCACAGCAGATAACCTGTACGAACGTGTTCGAGCCCTGTTTTTTCTAGCATCGATCTATCGGTATCAGCTGCCGACGTGTTTGACTGATCATGCATTGGGGTCCATTCCATTTGATGGCTATGACCATCTTTTGAACCGGAGATTCCATGAATCGATCGATTCGTTTTTGTCGGTTCAGCAACGCGATGGCATTAGCGATGCGCTTAGCAGCGCGCTGGCGCGAGCCTATCACGAACTTGGCTTTCAAACCCTCGCGGATCAGGTCCGGCATAGCGTTCGCACTGTTCGAGGCAACCAGTGGATGTTCCGTTTGGGTCATGCCGGTGAACACCCATTGCGGATTCATCCTGTGTTGCGGAAACCGGATCAAGCCACGGGACGGTTTCCAATTCTAAGGGAAACCACCGCAGTGCGGATGGATGTTTCGCACAGTGCGTGGAGCGATATTTTCTTCTTGGGTATGGACTATCCCGAAGGTGCTCGAGTTCTGAACGTGTCCGTCGATCTTGGTGTGCGTGGTCGCGATCAACAGGTCAAACCACCCATCGAGACGTACCTTCGTGTGATCGATCAACCAATCGTCCGTTTGGTGAGCGTCGATTTGGAAGCGGTGACCGAAATCTCGACCGTTGCAGAAATGTTTGATTTTGGTCGTGACTATCTGGGTTTGCTTAAGGCAGCGGTCATTGCTGCCGGTGTGGTACCGCCGGGTCTGGAAGGATGTGGCTCCGGTATTGCGGAATTACTCGAGACAGTTGTGGGACGCGGGAAAGGTTTGGAGTTGGTCAGTAAGATCAATGACATTCCCAAAGGGTCCCGTTTGGCTGTCTCCACCAATCTGTTGGGCTCGCTGATCAGTAATCTGATGCGAGCAACGGGTCAGATTCAGTCACTTACGGGAAGGCTCGATGAGTCCGATCGACGGTTGGTGGCGGCCAGAGCGATTTTGGGAGAATGGATTGGCGGCAGTGGCGGTGGATGGCAAGACTCAGGTGGTGTTTGGCCCGGCATCAAGCTCATTTGTGGCCAACCTGCCGGCCCCGATGATCCTGAATATGGGATTAGCCGTGGGCGATTGATGCCCGATCATCACGTGATGGATGCGGACGAGATCACACCCCAAACGCGAGCGAAGTTGCAGGCCAGTTTGGTATTGGTGCATGGAGGTATGGCTCAAAATGTTGGGCCTATTCTGGAAATGGTGACGGAGCATTATTTGCTTCGCGGCGAGGTGCAAACGGAAGCACGGACGGAGGCCATGTCTATCTATGACGACGTTGTTAAAGCTCTTCGCGACGGAGACATCAAACGATTGGGTCGTTTGACCACGCGGAATTTTGAGGGACCGCTTCAAACCATTATTCCATGGGCGACCAATCGATTTACAGATCGCTTGATTGATGCCAGCCGAAACCAGTATGGCGATCAGTTCTGGGGTTTTTGGATGCTCGGCGGCATGGCCGGGGGCGGTATGGGTTTCATTTTTGATCCTGATGTGAAATCTGAGGCGCAATGTTGGCTGGGTGAGAAGCTGGTCGAGATCAAACGTGAGATGGAAACGTCGCTACCTTTTGCGATGGACCCTGTCGTCTACGACTTTGAAATCAACAATGACGGCAGCGTTGCCAAGTTACTAACAGGCACTGAGCTGCGAATGCCTCTCAAGTATCGGGCCTTGTTGCTTCCAGAGTGGCTACGAAAACCGATTCGCGAATTGTCGCCTCAAATTCGACTCGATATGTCAGCGATTGCGGATGACAGTGAACAGCCGTCGGGACAGGCTGACGCGGCAACGTTGCTTCGTCGCTTGCTGCCCACGTCAGAATCAAAGACACGTGAACCCAGTGCGTCTGACTTGCACGGTGTTTTGCGTGCCAACGGTTTTGATGTCACCGAACATGAACAGATTCGAGCTGACTTACGGTCAGGTCGTGTTGGGTTGGCAGCGAATCGGTTGCCGCGTGATATTCGCATTGTGGATGTCGAATCGCGTCATGTGTTTGATGCTCGGGACGGTTTTGGTTTGGCCGCTGAGCAGTTGGGTCAAGATGCGATCGCGGGTGGACGCGTTGGTGTTGTCACGCTGGCCGCAGGCGTCGGCAGCCGCTGGACACAAGGCGCGGGTGTGTGCAAAGCACTTCATCCGTTTCACAAATTTGCTGGTCGGCATCGGAGTTTTTTGGAAATCCACCTGGCAAAAAATCGACGTGTTGCCCATCAGTACGAAACGCCAATTCCGCACGTTGTCACTACAAGCTGGATGACGGACGAGGCGATTGCCGCAGCTCTGCATCGCACCGGCCGGTACGGTCATGACGGACCGATTTATCGTTCCAATGGACGCTCGGTTGGATTGCGGTTGATTCCAATGGTTCGGGACCTGCAATTCATGTGGGAAGAAATGCCCGAACAAACCCTCGACGAGCAACAGCAAAAAATGAGGGCGAGTGGACGCGCTGCGATCGCGGATTGGGCCCGGTCAGCCGGTGAAGCGAATGATTATGTCGACAACCTGCCGGCACAGTGTGTCCATCCTGTTGGACACTGGTATGAGTTTCCCAATATGCTTCGCAACGGCACCTTGGCTTCGATGATCGATGCACAGCCAACCTTGCAAACATTGATGTTGCATAACATCGACACGCTGGGTGCCAATATCGATCCGGGTTATCTCGGTCATCATTTGGCGTCCGGTGCCGCCCTGAGCTTTGAGGTGATCCCGCGACGTTTAGAGGATCGTGGTGGCGGACTGGCTTTAGTCGCCGGACGTCCGCGTTTGGTGGAAGGACTGGCGATGCCAAACGAACGAATCGAGTTTGGACTGAAGTTCTATAACTCGATGACGACATGGATAGAAATCGATGACGTGCTTCGAGCTTTTGGACTATGTCGCGATGACTTGCGAGATTCAGTCAAAGTTGATGAGGCGGTGCGAACGATGGCAAATCGACTACCGACTTACATCACACTCAAGGAAGTCAAAAAGCGTTGGGGTCACGCTCAAGAGGACGTCTTCCCCGTCGCTCAATTCGAGAAGCTTTGGGGCGACATGACGATTTTGGAGGACATTGAAAGTCGGTTCATCGTCGCGCCGATGCGTCGTGGTCAACAGCTTAAGGAGCCCGCCCAACTCGATGGATGGCATCGCGATGGCGGTTCCGCCTATGTCGATGCACTATGTCAGTGGAACGATTAGAGAGTTTGTTCGCTACTTAGTTTCCGATTTTTCATCGGGTTGAAACGACAATGAAGCGCTATTCATGCAGTACCGCTTGCCAGTTGGTTGTGGCCCATCATTAAAAACGTGACCGAGGTGGGCTTTACAGCGACTGCAATGAACTTCGGTACGCGGGTAGATCATTTTCCAATCGGTTTTTGTTCCCACGTGGTCGTCTTGGATGGGTTGAAAGAAACTTGGCCAACCCGTCCCTGATTTGTATTTTGCATCACTGGAGAAAAGTGGCAAATCGCAGACGATGCACTGATAGTCACCTGACTGCTTGTTATTCCAATAGCGATTACGGAACGCGGGTTCGGTGGAAGCCTTTTGCGTGACCGAATATTGAATCGGTGACAGTCGTTTTCGAAGTTCGACTGGCGACTCGGGGATGTAAGGATCGTCGACACGAACGGTCGCCGCATCGGGTTTCTCGGAAGGCATTTCGTCATCCTGTCGTACAGGCTGCGTGTTGTTCGCGATCAACGGCGGTTTGGCGTCGCTGTCGGCGGTGACCGATGACAGCTGAAGTGGAATTAGGGATGCAACCACAACGCCAACCGTCACCCCCACCAACGTGTTGATCAACGAACGTCTTGGCGTTTGCTGGGTGGATGATGAATCAGAGTTCGATGTGGATTGCGACATGGGTCCGGGTCCTCGATATGAGACGCTGATTCGCGTTAGAACGAACGATGCCAGGCAGTTTCGACGGAAAGTTAGGCCTGGCTCGAGCTCAAACTTACGTTGCTAGCGAAGCTTTTTCCTTCCTTCGTGCCTGTCATTTTAATGACTTGCCGAGTCCCCACTCCGCCGTTTTGTATCGCATGGCCCATCTAACATTGACAAACGTTCACCAATGCTACGGTGATCGTCCGATTCTTCGTGGCGTCTCTTGGTCGCTCACAGGTGGTCAGACTGGGGTCGTGTTGGGAGCAAGCGGTTCCGGAAAAACTACGCTTCTCCGCAGCATCGCGGGTCTGACCCCGATCAAATCCGGTTCGATCGCGATCGATAGTCGCGACGTGACCAACGTGGTGGCTCATCGTCGTGGCGTGGCGATGGGATTCCAGAACGACCGTTTGTACCCGCATCAGTCGATCAAACGGATGCTGGTGGAATCAGCACGCTGCGGTGGTGATAAAGATCCGCGATCGACAGCGAAACACATTGCGGATCGTCTGGGAGTCGCTGATCACTGGCACCGGCTCCCCGATGCGATCAGTGGCGGTCAACGGCAACGCATATCGGTGGCGAAAGCGATTCTCCGCAGAACGCCAGTGTGCTTGTTTGACGAGCCGCTGGCATCCAATGATGTGGGCCGTCGCGAATCTGAGATGCAATGGCTTCGCAGCGTCGCCCATGAAATGGCTCAAGACCGTGTTTGGGTTTTGGTGACCCACGATGGAGATGCGGCGTTGCGGTTGGCGGATCAGTTAGCGGTCATGCGCGTGGGAAAACTGGTTCAAATCGATTCTCCAGAAGTGATTTATCAGAAACCTCTCTTCCGGAGTGTGGCTGAAGCAATTGGGTCTCCATTGGTGAATTGGATTGATCGTCATCAATGCCCCGTGGGTTGGGAATCCATTCTCGGTGACAGCGATGGTCTAGCGATCCGGCCTCATAACGTGCGATTGCAAGAACAAACTCCTATGGCAGGCGATGATCAGTTGGCAACTCGAGTGGTGATTGAGACGGTTCGTACGATCGACCGCGGGACGCTCGTGGAAGCGAGAAACAGCGGTGATTCCTCGTACTGTTGGCGTGTTTTGGTGCATGAGGGAGGATATGTTCCCGCAATCGGACAGGTGGTCGCCCTGATGGTCAAGCGAGAGCAAATTCACTCGCTTCCTGATGATGTGACGCCAACGTGATTGTCGCCGTGCAGACGATGTGCGCGTGCCCCGTACCGTGACTCGACTTCGACCCATCATCAATCGGTTCGGCGTTTGCTATTTTGCGTTGGGACGCGGTTATTGCGTCATTGTGACAGTCAATGTCGTTGCAACAGTGGAGCCGCCGTGGCCGAAGATCTCTATCAAACGTTAGGCGTCGGACGGGACGCCGATAAGACCGAACTGCAAAAGGCGTATCGAAAGCTCGCGCGCAAATATCACCCGGATATGAATCCGGATAATCCCAAGGCTCAGGAGAAGTTCAAGCGAATCCAGGAAGCCTATGACGTGTTGAGCGACGCCGAGAAGCGCGCCGCGTATGATCGGTACGGAAGCGATTTCGAAAAAATTCGTGGCGGTGGATTTCATCCCGGGGCTGGTGGTGCGGGCGGGCCAAGCTTTGAAGGTCTCGATTTGGATCAGATTTTCGGAGCGGCTGGTCGCAGTGGGGGCGGCGGCTTTGAAAATGGTTTTAGCGACTTTTTTGAACAGATTCTTGGTGGCCGCGGTGGCGGATTCGGGGGTCGAGGTGGTGCGCGTCAGGCACCTCGCCAGGCAGCCGCGAAAGGGGCCAACATTCGGCATGAGTTGTCCATTCCGTTTGCCAAGGCTGTTCTTGGTGGACAGGTCGAGTTTTATGTCGGAAGAGACGGGAAGCAAGAAAAGCTGTCGGTGAGCATTCCTCCAGGCGTCGATGACGGCTCAAAGATTCGTTTGCGGGAACGAGGACAACCCGGCGATGCTGGACCGGGTGATTTGATTTTGATGATCCGCACTGATGAGCATCCGTTCTATCGTCGCAGCGGTCGCAATCTGGAAATCGAGCTGCCTGTTACGCTTTCGGAAGCCGTGCTGGGCAGCAAGGTTGATTTGCCGACGCCTCGCGG
>JBCCJB010000058.1:0-14931 GCA_039028015.1 Planctomycetota bacterium | reverse complement strand
TGATCACCCAGCGAAGCGAAGCGTCGATCAAGCTTTTTCAACAGGCTTTGGCGATGCATCACATCGTCTACCGAAAGTTTGCCCGGCAACGAAATACCACGGACCTGAAAACTCTGACCTGCCCGCGGTGTCGCGTTCGTCTCCAAAGCAGCATGCTGAAGACCCAGAAATCCGGGACCATGTCCGGCTTTTGGGATCGACACAAATGTAGGTAATGCTCGCTCGCTGGGATGTTCCTTCGCAAGCACGCTGCCGAACGTGGGATACTCCAGCGATGGTAGCGGACGCGAGCCTGTCGCCACGTACTCGCGACCCAGCTGGTGTGCCGCAAGCGTGTGACTGACACCACGCAAAATCGCAAACTTGTCAGCCATCTTTGCCAGCTTGGGCAAATGCTCGCAAATGCGGATCCCGGGAACATTTGTGGCGATCGGCTGAAATGATCCACGAATCTCCGATGGCGCATCAGGCTTGAGATCAAATGTGTCCAGATGACTCGGGCCACCGGGCAATTCGATGAAGATCGCTCGTTTCGCCGAATCGTTTCGCACCCGGCCCGCGTTGGCCATCGCAAGAAGATCGGGTAGCCCGAGACCCGAAGCAGTCAAACCACCAAGTGTGATTCCGCCAACGTGAAAACAATCGCGGCGTGTGATGCCATCGCAAGTTTGAAATTTCATATCGTGTGCAACTTCACTGGAAAAATCGGTGGAGAACTTCCTTTGCGGGATTAATGGCTGACGATTAATTCCTTCGTTTTCACTAAAACCCACATCAACGACTCGAGTCCTTTGCGTGGGTTGCTGGTCTCAGTGATCGCAGCGATCGCGACGGAACGTTCGTCCGACTCGGGAAAGCGTGAGAGCGTTCGGAGATAGGCTTGATCGACGACCGATCCCCAGTCGAGCTTTCGTTCATTGTTTGCTGATAGCTTGGCAGACTGAAGCGACCAAGCATTCGGCTTGCGAATCAATTGGTTGAGATTGGGCATCGTAAATCCGTATTGGTTCAATCGGTCACGTGCTTTGGCCGTCGCTTTCAAAAGCGATCCACGAGCAGCTGCTTGATTCTTCGGCGCCATCGACTGAAACCGTGCGATCCGTTTCTGCACTTGGTCCTTGATCTGTTCCGCACGAAGTCGATTCGATCTTGATTCGGCCATGTCATCACCCGATGGCTTAATTCCAACATCATCACATACTTCTTGCACCCAGCTATCTTTCGCTTCAATCATGCGAGAGATTTCAGTGTCATTTTGAAGGTACATCGACTGGAGCAAACTCGGCGAGTCCGATCGATCGCAATCGCAATTGGACTCACGTTCAGACTGCCCAAACACATCCAAGGCATAATTTCGATCTCGCGGTGAGCCACCGATCTGTGCGGCGATCGCCATCCCAGCCAAATCACGTCGCATCATCTTTGTTTTCGCGGACGAGCCCGTGGCAAGCTTCACCGCATCATGAATGATCTCGGCGGGCAATCGTCGTGGAACATGGCGTGAAAAATAGACGCGATCGGATTGGTTGGTTTGATTTGGAATTGTCGAACGTTGATACGCGTGACTCGTTGTGATGTGGCGAGATAGCCATTTCAAGTCATACCCGGAACGCACGAACGCGTCGGCCAACTCGTTGAGCAACCACACATTTGAGGGCGGGTTCGCCAGATTCATGTCATCGGTTGGATTGACAATTCCAACACCGAAGTAGTTCGCCCAGACTCGATTGACAATCGACTTGGCAAAATACGGATTCGCTTCATCGCGCAGCCACGCCATCAAATCATCGCGCGGGTCTTCGATCAACTCAATCGCCGTCTCCTCGCCCAATACGTAACCCATTGGTGCAGAGACCAACGTCGTTTCACCGCGTCTTGCGTGACTCTTCTGACGTTGTTGCATGCTTCGCAACATTCGACCGTTGTCATAGGTCAGCTCAAAAAAGGGAACGGTGTTTCCTTCAGCAGCCGCCTGCGAAAGCCGACGTCGCAATTCCCCACCACGCAATTTTTTGTTCCCGGTGATTTTACGCAGCAATTCGCTTTGTATCGCTTTATGTTCGCTGGCAACGTTGTTCGGTCGAGCGCTGATATTCTCAAAACACTTGGCAAACTGATCAAAATCGTCTTTCGACCATCGATCAAATGGATGCTTATGACACTGGGCACATTCGATTCGAATCCCCAAAAACGCATATGCGAATCCAATCGCACGTTCTTCCGACTTCACAAAATTTCGACGTGCCCAATACAACGGCATCCCATCACGCTGGGCAAAAACAGAATCCTGGCCTGGTTGGCAAGCTTGCGTCATTGCTTGGCAATACGCCTCGTATGACTCACCGTCTTCCAGGCTGTTGCCCGCGACCATGCCTTCGACGATTTCGTCGTAAGGGACATTGTCGGCGATTCGAGTGCGTAGCCATTCGTACCATAATTGAGACGCGCGATTTCGAAGCGGCAACACATTATTGAGCTGTGCTTCGCTGTTACCGGTCCAGTCAGACATTCGGGTTGCCCACCACGCGGCGTAACCCGGTGATGCCAAAAGATCATCAATCAGATGTTCGCGTTTATTGCGGTCGCCACTGGATAAAAATTCGACCACGTCATTTGGCGAAGGAAGCATGCCAGCAATGTCCAACGACACTCGTCGAATGAACTCGGCATCGCTGCATCGCTCTGACGGTTGAATCCCGAGTTCGCTCAATCGAGATGCGATCGCCAAATCAATCGGATGATCTGACATCGGCGTTGGCGGCAACTCAGATTCCGCAACGCTGGGTGGCAAAGGCCGCTGGACGATGATCGGTACGACAGCATTGTCATAAGCGACGACAACATGCGTCGCGCCAACAAACGGACGTGCTTGCGATTCCGCTGGCGGCGTCACTCGAACCACGCCTGACTCATCGACCGTTGCGATGCCGTCATCGTTGACTGAGAACCGAGCTAATGCGGTGACATCTTCGGACGTTCCATCATTCCAATGGGCAACCACTCTCAACTGCGTCGGAGGACAATTATCTTGAACGTCGATTGAGCTCGGCGAGATCGCAAGTTCAACCAATCGCTGAGGAGACTCCGTCCCTTTGGCACCAAAGCGAATCCATTGCTCCAGCAGGTTGTATTGCCAACTCGCAACGTCCATGCGTTTGCCTCCATCATGAAACTCGGCATCAGTCGGCTTGGCCAAGACGAGACTTTCGGTCACCTGCTCAAGATCAACGCGACCCGCATCGGAATCGAGAAGAGCATCGTGGTCGGCATCGAAGTCATATCCGAACAGTGATAGCTGAAATCCGCCGCGTCCCTGGAACGAGCCGTGGCAGGCACGACCGTTGCACCCTAATCGCCCCAGCAACGGAACAACATGCCGCTGGAAATCAGGGATGTCGGAAGCTGACGGGTGCCGAAAGCGTTGATCAACAGACTGGTTGCCCTGTGAGTCTTTGGAGATCAACGATGTCGAAGGAGCGATTCCAAAAGCGTTGGGCGAGAGGCCGGCCAGCGATATAGACGCGAGCAACAGGCAGGTCGACAGGGAAGTTAGACGAGACTTGCTCATCAGCGGCTCACAGATCGAGTGCGAATTGCCCGAGCGATTCGCTCGAGCATTGCAATCGTAACGGAAACTTGTCGTCCGTTGCGAGCTTTTACCGACTCAAACTGTGATTTTATGAACGGCCGAAATCCAAAGAGTGAATGCGGAAACGTCCCAAACATCCCCCGAGGATGTCTCACTCATCATGCGTCGACCCACCGCTTACTGGCCCGTCGATAAATCCATCTGCAACAACCTGTCATTTAACCGGTAGCCGTAGGCGACGCACATCAGCATTAAAGTCGCCGTCTGCTACCTATCAAATGACTAAATCAACAAGCGGTTACGCGACGGGCTTCTTCATGAATTCGGTTTCGGCGGCGATATCGCTTTCGTCGGGGGTCGCATCGTTATCGATGTCGAACCAAGCCTCGTCGAACTCGAGGTAGCCACTTTCGCCGCGAGCAGCACGACGCAGCGCCACGTTGGTACCCAACGCAATCACCGCATCACCCATCGCAACCTCCGGATAGCATCGTGGCTTGTTTTCCGGATCTGGATTGCGAATGCAGTAAGCCCAGTGCTCAATCTCTTCTCGATAACCACGACTGACCGGTCCTGTGGCGGCCGCTTGCGCGACGGGTGCGGTGTAATCGCCGCTCGCCGAGGTGTCCAACGCATAACCACCGGCCTTCTTGGCCACGCCAACCTTACTGCTCGTGTCACTGTTGCGATAAAGAAGCACGTCGGTTTCTTTGTCGAGCACCAGCGTTCCCTTTGTGCCCATCACAACCTCACCCCAACCCCCAAAGCCATTGCCGTTGATCGACGAATAAGTCACAACAACTTTTTTGTTTGGATCTTGTTCGTATCCGGCAACGGGACCGTTGCCTGGAATGTCTGAATTGGGATAGAGCTCAACGCGGTCGTAATAGCCGACATCAAACGTGTTCGAATACTCGGGCCCAGGGAACTCAAACATGCAGTACACGTGATCGCCGACCTGACGGTCGAGTGGCATAATGTGTCGTCCTCCCACCGCGTGGACCGAAAGCGGATGCACCTTTTTTCCGTCGTCGCGAAGCGATGATAAGAAAATGCTGACTGCATCGAGTTGATGACTCCCTAACTCGGCCATCAATCCAGCACCAGTCCGATCGAACAATCGCCATCGGTGCAACTCTTGCATCGCTGTAAACATTTGGTCTTCGACCGAGAAATCCACGTAGCCGTGATCCTTCGGATTGATCGCCTTGTCCGCATCCCAAGCCTTCCACTGAGCGATCTCGGCCTGAAGCTTCGCAATTTCGTCGGGGTCGGACGTTTCGTTTAGGGCCTTTTGGCGATACGCAAGATCTTTGGCGATTCGATCAAAGTTCTTACCGTTAACCATCTCGCCACCAGGGATTGGCATCGACCAGCTGTCAGCTCCTGGAACATTGCCGCGATGCCACTGCGCCCGGATGTGATGCAACTGGCCGAGTAATCCCCACTTAATCAAGTTGACGGCATTGTCGTACTTGACGTTGTAGTGACGCTGGTGACCGGTCGCCAAATGGATGGGATTGCCATTTTGATCTTTCAGTGACCCCGCCATTCGCGACATCACTTTGCATTGTGCCACGTTGTGCGCCATTAGCTTTTCGGTCAGCACATGTAATCCACGTTCCATCGCGAGTGCCGCTACGGGAGCGTGCAACCACAATGGCAATGCGATGATGACGGCCTCAATGTCTGGATCATCCAGACACGCCATGATTCCGCCGTTATTACCGTCATAGACTTTCACATTTCGTTTCGCTTCCGCTTCATCCTTGTAGCCAGCAACGCTAATCAATCCGGGACGACGCACCAACGCTGACGAGCTACTCCAATCACCATGAAACGCGCGGTGTTGGCTGAAAGGACGGATGTCGCAAATGGCTTTGACATCCACATACTCAGGATTGCAGCCGCCGATGAGCACATTGCCCTCGTCGCCGGTCCCAATGACAGCCACGCGGACTGGATCGTTCACATTGCCATAGCCAAAGTAAGCGGCTCCGAGACCAGCCCCGCTGACGGCGCCGGCGCCGACGATACCACGTAAGAAATCACGTCGGTGCACCCCGTAATAACTGCCGACGGCCGAGTAATAGTTGTGTTCACCAACAGCTCGTTCGTCGCTCGATAGCTTGTCGACCATGGCTAAAAATTCTCCTTCGCGGCGGTAGAGGAACCGACGCTCTTTCGGATAACAAGGTGAATGAAGTAGTCGAGACCAGCAAAGCGTCCGGCACCTGTCGATGCCAACACCAAACACGCCATGCTCTCAATTAGCTGATAATTGCTGGAGCCTGGTCCGGTCGCAGGAGGGTACTGACTCAAGAACACAGAACCGAGAAAGCCAGCAGCCGCTAACGCCACCACAGGGGTGGCAAAACCCAGAAGCAAGCACCATCCCACGGCCATATCGAAGTACGGCAACAACCCGTCAATGATGCTCGTGTCCATTAGTGCGGATCGCGGACGGACCAGCTTGTACGGCAGATGTTTCTGAAGTTGCTCGTCGGTCGCCAACTGATTTTGGCTGGTCTCGTAGTTTTCCCAGATCGCATCGATCTGACTCAGTGTGGGAGCGACCTTCGCACTCAACTCACGACGGACCGTCTCACGCTGACCGCCCAATGATGTGACGCCATCGCGAACAGGATCGCGATCAAGTTCATCAATGCGGCCCAGACCAAGTTGGTATTCTTCTAGGTCATTGGCGGCCAGCTCAATCACATAGTCGTATTGCTCAACAGCCTTGGCATAATTCCGCTGTGCGTCGGCCGCTTGCCCTGCGTCAAAACCAAAATGCTTCCCAACCCGGTCGCGATACGTCGCCCACACGACCATGGTCCGGTCGCGATCCAGCCGTAACGCCCCGTCATGATCCCAAACCATTTGTCGAAACTGGCCTGCCAACGGGCCCTTCGCATTGACAAAAAAGGGCTTCGCCGTCCAATTGCCAGACTCATATTTTTCCGTTCCTTCAGACAGGAAGTGCCAGCCGATGGTCAAACGCAGTAGGACGATCATCGCCACCGCGATCGGACCTAAGATCCGAGGCGAGATTCCCCAGCCGACGATCAATCGAAATGGAGAGAGAAACAGACTGGCCACCAATAGCGGCTCCGAATTCGGTCGAGGCGGGTGAGGTGGAGACTGATGAAGGCTCGTCTCCGCGGGCTCTCATTATGGCAGCCTATTTGCCATTCGCCAAGCGACAAGGATCGATTTTCACCACCAATTCTGCGGCGTTTGACCGTTTGTCTTCGGTCCAAATCGAATTTTCATCAGGGTCGCATGTTCCGTGACGAATTGGCATGCCGCACCAGCGGAACAATCGGCTCCTTTGATGTCCCTTGACTCAAACCACACGCACAAGGCCGTCAATGACGACACGAATCATGCGACGTCTTGCGTTTTATGGCAGGCAATGTTGGATGCTCATAAGAGGAGATGTCGAACGAACACGGCCATACTTACGTGCGACAGTCTTACCTCAACGGCCAGGAACAATATTCAGCCCGCCCAAGCCACGACATCAATTCGCAAGAGCGTTTACCTCAATCACGCAGGACCGGGACTCTTCCCAGTCGATGCGACATCCCGAGTCGGCCATGAATGACCGATCTACGTCAGCGATCAACTTGCTCTAGCGACACCCAGGTTGGAAGTGGCTTGCACTGCGACGTCGATCAACAAAGCCATCGCGGCGTCCCAGTCGTGGATGAGTTGTCCTGATTTCAGCGATCCAATGAGGCTGCTGCATTGACGCTGACGCGGCGTCGATTGATCGCCATTCGTGCGTCGGTATCGCCAAACCGTCTTTTGGTCGCAATCGATGATTCGCCCATGCCTCAAATCGCAAATGCCCTCAGATCCCGCAATTCGAAACAATGGCTGACCGGAAGATGCGACGCAATTTGGCTGGTGAATTTGCGAGTGCAGCGACAATAAACAAGACTCCGCACCGGAGACTCGAACCAATGCGGCGCGGTCATTGAGTGGATTCAAGATATCGATCTTGAATCTGACGTCAGGTACAGAAATCACGCCCGCAAGCAAGTCAATCGCTTCCAAAAACTGACGACGGATGTCGTGAGGTTGGCTGGAATTTAAATGCAATTCCAAATGCTGGGGCCGTCCAATCGCACCCCTGCGAATCTGCAGCAGACTCGCAAGCAGTCGCAAGTTGTATCGATTGGCCATGGCAACACCGAACGACAAACCTTTTTGCATTGCCAGATCACTCGCATCTTGCACACTTGGCATCTGCGATGGATCAATCTGAGTCGCATCACCAATCAGCGTATTGATATCCGCGTCGATCAAGCGGCGCAATAATCGCGTGTCCGTTGACTGTTCCGGAAATGCGAGGACAAGATCGAGATCAGCATTGAGTAACCGTTCGAATGTGACCATTCGGTCTGAAGCGTTTGGCAATTCGCTCAGACGATTCACGGTGAAGGCTCGATGCTGATCTCTTCCACGAAGTGTTCGGAATGCGCGTTGCCAACGATTATGTCGTCGCACGACATCCACCATCTCGCAGAGTTCCACCTGATTGTTGGCTCCGCAAACCGTTAACAGATCCGATGCCCAGTCGATCGCATGCGAAGAGCAACCCCATAACCCAACGCGAACGGGTCTCCCATCAATCGGTCCACGGCTTACCGAAGATGTCTCGTTACGCCGTTGGGGCGAGCCAGCGATCTTCTTCGCGTTGGCCGTTGCCACATCCGCAGCGAGCACACCACCACCAGCGAGCATCCAGGTCCCACCAGTAATGAATTGTCTGCGGTTCTTCATACGTGAGTGTCTCGATTACTGTTTCAACCTAAACGGCGATCAATCGCCCGCAGCCCCAGAGAACATCTTTTTAAATCCAGTTTCCAAAACCGTTTGAGCCACCCAGAGCTGGCGAAACGAACCAGTCGGCTAGTCTTTCGGGCGAGGCTTTGTTTTCAGTGACTCAAAACAACTCGCAGTAGCCAGTCTACTCATCTTCACTGGATACGTTGTTCTGAAGGCCTCCCATGCCAGGCAAAATTCCGGCCTTTCGTGCCTTCTCAATCTCCGCTGCCAAATCGACATACTCTGGTTCGGGCAGCTCCGGCCCGGTGCGAACCACTTCGATTGAAATAACGACATCGGGAGGAAGCTGAACCTTCTTTTCTGCCTTCTTAGTCGGGTCCACACGACGAAGCGAGGACACGACATGCATGCCTTCGATCACACGGCCCAAGATCGTTTGAGTCTCTCCCGCACCAGCGAGTGGAAGAAACGCAATTGCGATTTGCGAACTCGCCGAGTTGGGAATGAACTCACCCGGACCAATGGGCATCTTCGCCATCAAGATGGATCCACGTTGGGCGGTTCGTGCGTTTTCGTTTTCGTGCTCATCAATCAAGAAACGGCCGACATTGCCACGACCATCGCCAGAGCTATCGCCGGTCAATGCCAAAAGTCCATCGAGCACTTGGCTGAAATCCATACCGTCGTAAAACCCGTCGCCGACCAACTTCAAAAAGTGCGAGACCGCCGAGGGAGCGGAATCAGAAAACAACTCGACCACAAAGTTTCCCTGAGTGGTCGTGAACCGAACTTGGGGGAGTTTTTCTGAGTCAGTCGCGTCGATCAACTGCTGCTCACGCTTGTAAGCGGCCTCGAGCACGTCCAGGCCTGCCAGGATCCGTCGGTCTGTGTCTTTAAGCTGTTCGTCATCGACCACATCATAAATCTTACGGACGTTTTCAAACCGACCGACCACCGCTGCACTGCGTGCTGCAGCAAGAAACAGGTAAGTGAAGTTCTGGCCCGAATCGATCAATCGCGTTGCCGCTTCATAAGTCGTCGCACTGTATTCGTCGCGATCGAATTGGTGTTGAACCATGGTCAACAAAAAACTTGCCGCCTCGCTGCTGGGCAGCATGCGATAAAGCTCCAACGCCTCATCGAAATGCTGTCGCAGCAAAACACCGATCTCATTTCTTTGCTGACGATAGGTTTCCTTGGCCGCTGGCGTCCGGTCGACGCGATTGAAAAAACGCACTTGAATGCGACGCAACTCGGCCATCGCTTTTGCCAATTTCGTTTTGGTCGCCTGAAAGGTTGTCCGCGCCGCGCGAGCTTGCGACGCGATCTCGGGTGGCATGTCTCCTAATACCTGTTCGATCAAAGCTTCGTCATCTTTGATTGGCTTTGACTCATCGGCGTCGCCAATCTGATCCCGCATCGAAGCATCACTCGCGGCCGCCAGTTCATTCCTCATTCCGTCTGAGCTAGCAGCAGTCGCGTCCTGAGCAACACATGCGTCGATGACGATGAGACTGAATGCCTGAAAAGCAACGAGCAAACAAACGAAAGGGACTGCAAATCGAGTGGCCATCGTTGGGCTTGAAACAAGGCGTTAGGAGGAAAGAGATGGTTGCCGGAACGGAGTGAGTGTCCGATTCCATCTCAGTTTATGAAGTCACGGTTGCTATGCCGCAACACGTGGTGCGATATCATGCCATACCAAACCAACCCCGCCGGGCGTCGTTGTTGATGCAGGGCGGACTGCCGAGTGCGCCTCGAATATTGGTCTTCGACCGACTCGGGGGTTTGTCGTGATCCAGGTGATCACCGAAATTGGCGGCGAACGACAGACGGTTTTCATCAGCGGCCGTGAAAACGCTCAACGATCATTTCGGTTCAGCACACCCAGCATCATGCCTCAATTTGAAAGCGAATTCGCGAATTGAATCAGCCCTCGATTGCTCGTTCATCGGACGCCGCCGACGGTGCCCAGGTCCCTGAATTGCCGTACCGCATCGGCCTGGGATATGACTCACATCGTTTGGGTGAAGGTGGGCCGCTACGCATCGGGGGCATCTCGATCGACGCAGATGTTCATTGCATCGGTCATAGCGATGCGGATGTGTTGTTGCATGCCATCACCGACGCGTTCTTGGGGGCCATCGCAAATCCAGACATCGGTCGTTTATTTCCCGACACCGCGGCGGACAACCAAGGCCGGGACTCATCAGAGTTTCTCGCTGAAGCGGTATCTCGTGTTCACCAAGCCGGTTATCAGTTAGGAAATCTCGACGCGGTCATCTTGGCCCAGAAACCCAAAATGGCACCCCACATCGATGCGATGAGGAAGCAGATCGCACAGATGTGCGGCTGCGACATCGCACAGGTCGGGCTCAAAGCAAAAACGGGTGAGGGCGTCGACGCGGTCGGACGGTGTGAGGCCATTGCGACGCGTGCGTCAGTGCTGCTGATCCGAAACAACATCCGCATTTGACAACATTTGACCCCGATGGCGGGCCGAATCTGTCAGCCAAATCATTAATGCGTGATTCGAGCGTGCCCTGGGCGAAACACCCCGGTGTCAGCGAACACCGGTGAAACCAAACCCCGTCGACAGCGGACGGCGTCAATGATGAACGTGCCGTTAACACACCATTAAAGTTTGCCACGATTTCCGTTTCGATAAACATCGACCGCTATCTTTGAGGCCGCCGGCGCATCTCAAATTTGCGTCCCGCCCGCGGGTGTCAGTTGGCTCCCCGGACCTCCTTCAGACGGCGCATTTGACGATGGCCACACCGCTAGAAAATCAGACGGGGATCGATCAGCAGAACGGTCGAGAGCGAAGTGACGTCGACCAATCGCGACGCGTGGAAACGAGTTCACATAACGCAGCGCCTTCAGCAATCTCGATTGTCAACAAAACGGTGGCAAGCAATCGCAATGATGGTGCGGTCCTGAGATGGCCCATGCGATCGAATTCGCCCCAACTGATTCGCGAGCGACTGGAGAAAATGATTGTTTCGTCGCCGGGTGAATTCACATTGCAAATTGAGGTCGATGACGCGTTCGGACGGGATCCAAAATTGATTGAACTGCTCACGCAATTGCTCGGTCAATCGCGTCCGAACGGGTCGCGACTGATGCTACGCACAAACAACGCGTCGCTGAAGCAAACGTTGCTTGGTCATCTACAAACCTTACCCACGACAATGCAACCGCGTACTCAGTGGGACGTTCTAGAAAGCCCCAATGGTCAACCAACGTCGACCAATCCGAATTCGATCGACCCGTTTCGCGACAGCGACGCTGACGAAACGTCAGAGGATCAGTCTGACGAGGCAGACAACATGCCTGTCACCGAGTCGGCTGCCCGCCAGGCGCTTCGCAAGCGATTTGAGCCAGCCGCGTTGCCTGCATCGATCGCTGAACAGCTTGACGATATCGAATTGGATATCGCGGAAGATCCCGCCGCGGATACTGGCCGGTCGGCCGGTTTGCCAAAGAAGAGGCTGCTGACTTTGATCAGCATCGGGGTTGCTGCCGGGTTGGTGGTTATTGCCGTTGAAAGCTGGCTGATTCTCAACCAAGTTCATTCGCAGCCTGGTAAATCCATGGTGGTCAAGTCATTTGAACGATCCAATCCCAACGCCACAAATGCCATGATCACGTCGCTACGACAACAACTTGAAAGCGTGGAGTCCGAACGTGACCAATGGAGAATGCGGTATGAAGGTCTGCAGCGAAAGTTAGATCGATTCAAATCGTCGTTATCAAACATGGAAAACTGAGAGCCTATCCGGAAACCATTGAGCCGATCGCGCTAGCGCCGGGCAGCATCTGAAATGCAAGGCGAAATTGAGGCCCGAGGCTAGCGTGCAACGCCATCTACTTTCTGAGCGGCTCGGCGCTAGCCGCCGTTTCAATGTTGCGTATTACGGTGTTACCGACGGCTAGCGCCATGTCGCTCAACAGGATGCTCCTCGAATTGCCAAAAGTAGATGGCATTGGGCTAGCGTCGACGGCTCATAGAGCTGAGTCGCTTGGTTTTCGGATAAGCTCTCAGCTTGTGGCATTGCCGCCGATCGCATGCTGTGTGCCATTGGTCACATTGAAGCCACGCATCAATTCGCCCAAAGATGTTTGGACGCTGGCGGAAAGTTTGCACCAGTTAGTTCCATTAACTGCCATGACGCAACGCAAGAATACGTCTCACCACATCGGCGACCGGTCACGTTTAGTTGATTCCCGGACTTGGTTCGACGGAAAGGCGTCCCCGTTCTACAAGGCTGCGAGCCTTAACTAGCCAACAAGTCGTTGCCCGCGAGGTAATGACCGCACAACGCTAATGCCATCGCGTCGGCAACGTCAGCCGGCTCGGGCAATTCATTGAGTGATAATTGCAAACGGACCGCACGTTGCATTTGATGCTTGGGTGCACGACCGTTTCCGGTCATGACTTTCTTGACTCGCGTGGGTTCGTAGTGAGCGACATCGACACCGGCGTCGGCAGCGGCCAGACAGATCACGCCCCGCGCGTGACCCATCAAAATTGCGGTTCTTGGCCGGCTGTAGTGAGAAAACAATTGCTCCAACGCGAGCAGATCGATGGCATGGACCGCCAACACATCGCGAATGCCGACGCTCAAATCCTTCAATCGTTGCGGCAGCGAGTCACGACCTCGACTCTTGATGACCCCCGCTTCGACCAATTCGAGCTTGGCCGCTTCACGTTCGATCACCGCGTAGCCAGTTGTGTTCAATCCTGGATCAATGCCCAGGATGCACCGAGCCGCACCATCGCGATGGTTTACGCTTTGCGTTCCCAAAATGTGCCTTCTTTCTTGTCCAGCAAGACGACGCCAACGTCGGCCAACCGGTCCCGAATAGCATCGCCGGTCGCGTAGTCTTTTTGCTCGCGCGCCTCTCGTCGCATGCTGATCAAAAGATTGACCACACCGTCGAGCAACTCAGCCGCGTCATCGTCCATCCCCGTCGTCGCCGGTGGCTTGACGAACAAACCCAACACGCGGGCACACTCGGCAAGCACCACCGTCGCATCGATCAATGCGATCACCTCATGCGAATCGGGATCGCTGTTTTTGGTCAGACCCACCGCATCAATGTGACGATTCAAAACCCGAATGGCGTCAAACAAAACGCTGATCGCCAGGCCCGTATTGAAGTCATCATCCATGGCGGCGAGAAACTTGTCCGCCAACGCGTGCATCGTACCAACCACATCGCTTGTCGCGGATCCGCCTGTTTCAACGCGGCGCGTTGGTGCAGCCAGATCATAAAACGAGCGGCCCGCGATATCGGCAAAACGATCAAAATAGCGATAGAATCCATCCAGCGATGTGGCCGCTTCGGCAAGCGTGGCATCGTTGTAGACGATCGTGCTGCGGTACTGCGTCCGAAGCAGAAAGAATCGAATTCGTTCTCCGGTATGGCTGCGAATCAGATCGGCCAAACCACCCGCGCCCTTGCTGCGACTGATTTTCCCAGCTGCAGCTGCTTCGACGTCCGATGCCGAGTCGGGCGATGCGTCTGTCGATGAACCTTCGCGGTCCGATTTGCCCCCAATCTTTCCTTTTTCGCCGGCACGCATCAGGCCATTGTGCATCCAGTACTTCACCATGGGTGCATCGTGCCGACATGAGCTTTGAGCTCGTTCGTTTTCATGATGGGGAAACATCAGATCCAAGCCGCCGCCGTGGATATCGAACGTTTCCCCAAGGATCTCATGACTCATCGCCGAGCATTCGATGTGCCAACCTGGCCGGCCTTCGCCCCAGGGACTCTCCCAGCTAGGCTCGCCCGGTCGAGCGGATTTCCACAACGCAAAGTCACCCGGATTGCGTTTCTTCGCTGCCGCTCCACCGCCTTCGCCCTGCTGGTCGTCAACGCTGCGATTGGAAAGCTGTCCGTAGCAAGGATCTTTGGTCACGTCAAAGAACACGTCGCCGTCGATGGCGTAGGCGTGACCTTTCTCTTCCAAGGAACCGATAAATGAGATGATCTGCGGCATGTGATCGGTCGCCCTTGGCAGATGATCGATCTGATTGACGCCGAGCTCTTTCAGGTTGGAAAGATAGTCTCCGGTCATCTCGACGGCAATTTGGCTCATCGGGATGCCGCGCTCGCGACTCTTCGCGATCAGCTTGTCATCGACGTCCGTGATATTGACGACCCAAGTGACTTGAAACCCGCAATAGGTCAGATAACGCTTGATCGTGTCGAAGATCACCGGCCCGACCATGTGGCCAATGTGAGACTCGGCATAGACCGTCGGACCACACAGATACATGCCCACATGCGGCGACCGAAGCGGTACAAACGCTTCTTTTGTCTTGCTCAGTGTGTTGTAGACGCGAATGTGCCCCACGGGTGCCTTGGCTGTGGCGGGCCCTGGTTCGCTAGGCTCTTTGATGGTGATAGCTTCGGTCGTGGATGGCGATGCGATTGAAGGACTCATCGTGGCCGCTCAGTGATCAGGTCATTCCGTTGGTGGATTTGGCTTTTGATGCCGTAATGCGGCAGTATAGGCGACTCGGGCG
>JBCCJB010000057.1:0-15210 GCA_039028015.1 Planctomycetota bacterium | reverse complement strand
TCATCAGCCCCGCCTCCCACCCAGAAAGTGCTCGTGCAACACAAGGTACCGCGCGTGATCGCTGATCTGGTCAAAGGCCAATTCCATTTGATGCAGGAATGGATGCGTCCACTACTGACGGAATCCATCGACAACGGCCGCGACTTATCACGATTGCAATCGCAGCTTGACACTATGCTGCAAACGTACACCGACGTTGAAAAAGCACTGCAACAAGGCCAATGAAACCAAAGACGTTTTCGACGCCCGAAAATTTCGATAAAAGAAAGTGTGTCGCCGAAGGAGGCGGAGTCGGTCGCCACTCATCGCATGTTTGAAACGCGAGTGTTTGCAACTGGCGTACAGATTTGATCACCGTGACGGACCAAACCGCATCAGTTCGGCCTTCGTGCGGATAAGTAGGTCATCACCGACCGGAACGGGACTGGCCATGATTTGGTCGCCAAGGTCAAAGCGTGCCACTTGATGGTATTGGGAGCCCGTTTGAAAGACGGTGACTTCGCCTTCGTGATTGCCGATCAACACGCGATCACCGCTGATGAAAGGGGATGATGAAAACATCCCACCGATGCGTTGGCGATACACTTGGCTTCCGTCGATGACGGACACGGCGGAAAGAATGCCATCGTCGCTGATGACATAAAGCAATTTTCCGTCGGAGGCGAGACTTGGTTTGGTCGGCACGTTGCGAGCCATTCGCCAACGTAGATGCGTTGAAGTCACATTGCCTTGGCCAGTCGGTTCAATGGCAAACAGTTCGGGTGACGTGTAGCCACTGGAGAACACAACGACATCGCCGACGGGTAGCGCCATCGTGGCGACGCTGAAGCCCGAGCCATGATCGAATCGCCAGATTTCTTTTCCCGACATTGGATCGTAGGCAACGCACCACTGGGCGCCCGTGATGATCACTTGGGTTTGACCATCAACGTCGACGATGGTCGGTGTGCAATACGCCTTTTGAAATTCGACATTGGAAGTTCGCATCGGAGGTCGTGAGGTCCTCCAGGCGAGTGTGCCATCTGCGAGTGAGAGTGCTGCGACATATTGTTGATCGATTCCATCGCAAGTGATGATCACGTTGTCGCCAACCACAACGGGACTGCTTCCCGGGCCCACGCTGTCATCACAAGGTAGCGTTTGTGTCCAAAGTGTTTCTCCTGAGCCAGCGTCCAGGCAGAATGTTCCGTATTGGCCAAAATGACAAATGACTTTATCGCCCGCGACCGCCGGTGTTGGCGAGGCAAAACCATTCATCGGATGAATCGGACCGGGATCATTGACGTTTGCAAGAACTCGATTGACGATCAAGCGACCCGTGTTGGCATCAACGCCCAGCACTCGAAGCGTTGCCGAAGCGACGACGCCTTTGATTTGAGCAAACTGCACATTGGCAAGTTTGGCGGCGATTTGCTCGCGGGTTGCTGCCGTGGTTTCCGCCGCCGTTATCCAGATCATATCACCGTGAAGCACCGGAGATGACCAGCCTGTTCCGGGTGTCTGCAATCGCCAACGGAGATTGGTCGACGCGTTGAGATCCATCGTGACGGAATCAGATGCAGCCCGTCCATCGCCACGTGGTCCACGAAATTGCTGCCACGTTTCCGTCGCCGATACGAGCTTGCTGCCGCAGACGATAACGACGACCGTGGCAAGAAACGCCATGACGATACGTCGGCTCATGTGAAGGTATCTCACATTCATGGTCATTGATGTGGCTATTGGAGAGAGGTTGTCACGCATGAGCAGCGACTAGTTCGAAGTGATGTGAGGGGCGATTGCGTTACGGATGAAGTTGGCGTCACGCATGTTCGGTAACAACGAGTTTGCCCTTGGGCTGTCCGATTGATTCAAGCAGTGTTTCAAACCAACTTGCGTCGATGTCAAAAGGCTTGCCGCCCGCGATGCGTTCGAACTCGATCGCTCGCAACGCGTTATCCTGGTCTTCGTCTTCGCCGATGACGCCGCCGTGACCTTGCATCGCTGCATCAACGGCGAAATCCGTGCAGCGAGCAATGAGAGCCAAATCGGCCTCGTTTGCGGGCGCCGCGCGGCTGAAATAGCCGCTCTTTTGTATCAGCACCTTTTCGGCACCAAGCCGCTGAGCAAATTGTTTTCCGAACCATTTCCCAGGGTTAACGGCATCGAGCTTGACGTGTCCAAAGGCGTCTCGTGGGACGGGTTCGCCGCGAGATTCCATCTCATGAACAATCGCCTCAACGCCGGCGCCTTCAGATAGAAACACGTTGACGCAATCGTTGTCATCCATTTTGGCACACAGCCGCTCCGATTCCGCGTCGATGTCCAAATCCATTTCGGGCACATAAACGCCGTGGACCTCTTTGCGATCGCGGGACAGGCCGATTTCGGGAAGGAATGTCATCTGATCCAACATGCTCCGGTATGCCTTGGCCGTTGCAGCGGTCAACCATCCACAATTGCGACCCATGACTTCATGAACGATCAACATCCGCGGGTTCGCATTGTGCTCAGCGACAATGTTGCAAAAAAACGCAGCACCCTGCTCAGCGGCAGTCCACGCACCAAGGCTTTGGCGGATCGGGTACACATCATTATCGATTGTTTTGGGAAGACCGACGACGGTCAGCGCGTAGCCGTTCTGTTTGAGATAGGCCGCCAAATCGGCGGCGGTGGTGTTGGTGTCATCGCCGCCGATCGTGTGCAACACATCCACGCGATCCGAACGCAGTTGCTGTGCCGCGATTTCGAGCGGATCGTCACCTTCGGAAACCAATCCCCGCGCGACGCAGTCCGCCACGTTGGTCAATTTGACACGACTGTTGCCGATCGGGCTGCCGCCATGGGAATGCAGCACGCTTGCGTGCTCGCGAATCGACGCAGTAACGGCAAAGCTATCGCCCAGCAGCAGCCCTTTGTATCCGCTGCGATAACAGATGATTTCGACATCGGGCGCCTTGCGGCTATAGGCTTCAATTAATCCACCCAGGGCCGATGACAAACAGGGTGCCAGACCACCGGCGGTCAAAATGCCAACACGTTGAAGCGACATGCCTAGCCCCAAACAATCGGTGAGGTGAATTGGACAGTGAAGACAGAAGGATACGCGTTACGCGGAATCGTGTCGCCCTGCTGTCCCCGTAATGGGACGTGGCGGGCATTGACACCACCTTCGCGGTCGTCACGGATGGATTCTCGCCGTTCTGAAAGCGATAACGTTTCCGACGCTGTGCCGTTGATTTACACTTAGCGAGTGCATGCGAGTGACCCGGCGGAAGTCATTCGCGTGCATCGGTGGTCGCTCCGCGAGGAGGATTCGCCGTCATCGCTTGTGAACCAATCTCGTTTCGACATCGAGACAGCCGGCTAGCAAGGAAACGCGAAAGCTTTATGCAGGCAACGCGCGGCCGAGCCGATATCGCATGACGAACTAGACCTGTTTTTGTTTGGCCAACTCGCATTCCGCAATGCAAAATCAAAGTCAATCCGTGAGCGACGACAACGCATTGCGACCGTCGTTATCAGGCTACGATCCTGAGCACTTTTTTGACGAAACCGTTTCAAGTGATGGCCATGCACGATCACACGCGATCGCCTTGGTCGATTTGATTAATCGTTTGCCTGCGGGTGAACTACGTCGCCGTCAAACTGCAATCGAGAAATCCCTCTATCAGATGGGGATTACCTTCACGGTTTATAGCGATGAAGCGGGCACGGAAAAAATCATGCCCTTTGACATCGTGCCGCGAATTTTGTCGGCCACGGTCTGGCAAGAAATCGAGCGAGGGCTCAAGCAGCGCATCAGGGCACTGAATCGATTTTTGACGGATATTTACAACGAGCGTCAGATTTTGAATGACGGTGTGATTCCATCCTCGTTGATTGAATCGTGTCCCGCATACTTGCCGCAGTGCCAAGGTCTTCGACCACCCAACGAGGTCTGGTGCCACATCACCGGAACGGATTTGGTCCGTGATAACAACGGCGACGTGTTCGTGCTTGAGGATAACCTGCGATGTCCGTCGGGCGTGTCATACGTGCTGCAGAATCGCAGTGTGATGAAACGAAACTTTCCGCGAGCCTTCGCTGCGTCACAGGTCCGGCCGGTCAATGATTACCCGGCACGACTTTACGAGATGTTGCGGAGCATGGCTCGGCCGGACACCGATCGGCCGACAGTCGTCGTGCTGACCCCGGGCGTCTACAACAGCGCCTACTACGAGCATTCGTTTTTGGCCCATCAAATGGGTGTCGAGTTAGTTGAAGGGCGTGATCTGATTGTTCGCGAAGATCGCGTTTGGATGAAGACAACTGCCGGTCTGGAGCAGGTTGACGTGATCTATCGTCGCGTGGACGACACCTTTTTGGATCCTGAGGTGTTCAATCCAAAATCAGTGCTCGGTGTGCCCGGACTGATGCGGGCTTACCGTGCGGGCAACGTGGCGCTGGCCAACGCACCCGGCACCGGCATTGCAGACGACAAAGTCGTTTACGCCTTTGTCCCGGAGATGATTCGGTACTATTTGGCGGAAGAGCCCATTCTGAATAACGTGCCAACATTTGTGTGCGAGCGGGAGGAAGATCGCCAGCATGTGCTGTCACACTTGCATGAACTGGTGGTCAAAGCAGCTGGCGAATCCGGTGGCTATGGAATCTTGATTGGTCCGCACGCGGATGATCAATTGCGAAGCCAGTTTGCGGACAAGATCCGTGACAACCCGCGGAACTATGTGGCCCAGCCGACGCTTCAGCTATCACGCGTGCCGACGATGATTCAGGAAGGTTTGGAGGGTCGTCATGTTGATTTAAGGCCCTACATTTTGTGTAAGGGTGCCGACGATGTTTGGGTGTTGCCGGGTGGATTGACTCGGGTGGCACTTAAGAAGGGCTCACTGGTCGTCAATTCGTCCCAGGGTGGCGGCAGCAAAGATACCTGGGTCGTAGCTCAACCTGGACAACCTGTCGCTGAATTGTAGGAGCTGGCCGTTGGCTGCTCACGGTTGGCGATGAGCCGCTCGGTGCGTCCCGAAAAAACACCCTAGCATTCCGGCCCATCGACGGCTCGCCCCTGCCATTCGCCAATCGTTTACTGCCAACCGCCGATCTGAAAACACCATGCTATCTCGCGTTGCCGAATCGATTTATTGGATGGCTCGTCAGGTCGAACGAGCCGAGAACACGGCGCGGTTTCTGGAAGTCACCCTCAACTTGATTCTTGATCAACCGGAAAATCTCGTTGACCCTTGGAAGCCGCTGGTGCAGGTCACCGCGGACGAGGACTATTTTGGCAAGCATTATGACGTTGCGAATCAAAACAACGTCGTTCAGTTCTTGGCGTTCGATACAGAGTATTCCAATTCGATGGTGTCGTGTTTGCGACATGCGCGCGAAAACGCCCGCGGAGTGCGCGAGCGACTCTCGTCGGAGGCATTTGAGCAAATCAACGAGTTCTATCACTTTGTGATGGATGCCTCTCATGATGCGGCGGCCAATCCAACGAGTATCTTTTTTGATGAGATTCGGCATCACACGCTTCTTTGGAGTGGCGTGTTGATGAGCACCATGGGACAGGATACGGCTTGGCATTTTGCCAACGTGGGACGCATGCTTGAGCGTGCCGATAAGACGTCTCGCATTCTCGACGTGAAGTATTTCAACCTGCTGCCCAGTACTGAGCACGTCGGCACGGCGATCGATGATTTGCAGTGGACGGCGTTGCTTTTGGCCATCAGCGGTTTCGAAGCCTATCAGCGCGAGAACCACGTCATCGACGTTGAGAAGGTGGTTGGATTTTTCTTGTTCAATCGTAAGTTTCCCCGCAGTGTGCGACACTGTGTTGCGTCAGCGGGTTGGTCGCTGGGGGAAATCGATGCGATCAGCCGAGAAGAAATGTCACAGCCGATGGCGAACGGTCGCTTGATTGACGCAACCGGATTCATGCAGCCATTGTCACAACCCTATCAATCCGCCACGGCGCCGGTTCCGCTAGCCGATGACTCGCCTGACGAAGCTCAGATTGATGCGCCGGCGATGCCACCAGGCAACTGGGACGCCGATCAAACGCATTCGGATCGGGCTTTTGATCGCGTGACTGAACTGCGTCATCGACTTGCTCACACAACGGTGCGAGAGGCACTTGCCGGTGGCATGCATGAATTTGTTGATTCATTGCAAACTGATTTGAACCGTATCGGCGACGCCGTCGCTAAGGATTATTTCCAAACTGATATCACTTCATGACCATCCGCGTTTGTTTGCACCACCGGACGTCCTATCGGTACGACCGTCCGATCACCCTAGGCCCTCAAATTGTACGGCTGCGACCTGCCTATCACAGCCGCACTCCGATTCACAGTTACAGTCTAAGCGTTGCACCGGAGACGCAGTTCATCAACTGGCAACAAGATCCGTTTGCCAATCCGGTGGCACGATTGGTTTTTGAGCGTCCGGTTCGGCACCTCGATGTCACGGTGGATCTGATCGCGGACATGACCGTGATCAATCCGTTTGCCTTTTTCATTGATGATTCGGCGGATTCGTTTCCATTTGCCTATGACGACGAAACAAGGCGTCAGTTGGGACCTTATTTGGCCGCGGATGAACCCACGCCAAAATTGATGGCGTGGATTGAAACGTTGCCCAAGACAGCGGAGCGCACGATTGACTTTCTGGTCGAAGTGAATCGCTTGGCTGAGCAAAAGATCGATTACAACATTCGACTTGAGCCCGGTGTTCAGACTCCTGAAGAAACACTGACCAAATGTAGTGGGTCTTGTCGCGATTCAGCCTGGATGTTGGTTCAGGCGTTTCGGCATTTGGGCATTGCCGCCCGGTTTGTATCAGGATATCTGATCCAATTGGCGGCCGATCAAGAATCGCTTGATGGTCCTTCGGGCCCGAGTGAGGACTTTTGCGACTTGCACGCGTGGACGGAAGTCTATATGCCCGGTGCCGGATGGATCGGACTCGATCCGACCAGTGGATTGTTAGCCAGCGAAGGTCACATTCCTTTGGCGTGCACTCCGGTTTTCACGGGTGCAGCTCCCATCACGGGCGGTCACGAACCCTGCGAGGTCGAGTTCGAACACGAGATGAAGGTCACCCGGGTTCACGAAGATCCTCGTGTGACCAAACCTTATTCGGAGAAGATCTGGTCCGATATCCTGGCCGCTGGCGATGCCATCGATCAGAAGCTTGATGAGGGCGACGTGCGTTTGACGATGGGTGGCGAGCCCACGTTTGTTTCCATCGATGATATGGATGATCCGCAGTGGAACACCGATGCGGTGGGTGAGGACAAACGCGTGCTAAGCAACATTCTGCTCAATCGCATGCGTCAACAACTCGCTCCGGGTAGCTTGTTGCACTATGGCCAGGGCAAATGGTATCCCGGCGAATCGCTTCCACGTTGGGCATTGACATGCTTGTGGCGTCGGGATGGTCAACCGGTGTGGCAGGACGATCGCTGGATCGCCGACGAGGGCAAGGACTACGGCTTCACACCTGAAACGGCCGACCAATTCTGTAAGACGCTCGCCCGTGAGCTTGGCATCAGTGCCAAGATGACCTTTCCGGTTCATGAAGACGTCTTTCATTACTTGTGGCGCGAAAATCGATTGCCCGTTGACGTGGATCCCAAAGATCCAAAGTTGGACGATCCCAATGAACGCACCATGATGATGCGAGCATTCACCAGTGGTCTGGGTTCACCGGTTGGTTATGTGCTGCCGGTGCGTCGAGCGTGGTGGCAAGCGCGCCCGGGTTGGATCAGCGGACGTTGGCCGGTGCGAAGCGACCGTGTCTATTTGATTCCGGGTGATTCGCCCATCGGATTACGGCTGCCGCTTGATGCGTTGCCGACCGTATCGGCAAGCACGGCTGCGTTCTATACCACTCCCGCGGATCCCATCGTGCAGCGAGGTCCCTTGCCGGATTACCCGCTGCCGAGCTTTGATGATGGTGATCCCAACATTGCCAAGGGCAATCGGGCCGATGTGTTGCGAGATGATCATGATCCTGGCGATGACACGCGAGCGCGAATCAATCCACAGGTGCTCGATGAGGAAGACGATGACCATCTGCCCACATCCGATGATTTGATCCAAACCGCGTTGTGCGTCGAATGTCGCTATGGTCGCATTTACGTGTTCATGCCGCCCTGCCAACGCGTTGAGGACTATCTCGATTTGATTGCGGGCGTTGAGGCAACCTGTCGGCTAACGCAAACGCCGGTGATCGTGGAGGGCTACTTACCACCTCCGGACGATCGCATCGAATTGTTCAAAATCACGCCCGACCCCGGCGTGATCGAAGTCAATACGCAGCCGTCGCAGACTTGGCGGGACCTCGTCGCTTTGACGCAAACGCTATATGAGGAAGCTCGTTATGCTCGTCTGGGGACCGAAAAGTTCGATTTGGATGGATTGCACACGGGCACGGGCGGTGGAAACCACGTCGTATTGGGTGGGCGGCAAACGGCGGACAGTCCATTCTTGCGACGGCCGCATCTGTTGGCGAGCTTCATCAAATTCTGGAATAACCATCCAGCGCTGTCGTATTTGTTCAGTGGCAAGTTCATAGGTCCGACCAGTCAAGCGCCACGCATGGACGAAAGCCGTCACGACGCGGTTTACGAAATGGAAATCGCGCTATCGCAAGTTCCCGCGGCAGGTCAGGACGCACCGCCCTGGATTGTTGATCGGTTGTTCCGCGATTTGTTGGTTGACCTGACCGGAAACACGCATCGAGCCGAGATCTGCATCGATAAGCTGTATTCGCCCGATTCCTCGACGGGTCGATTGGGCCTGGTCGAGTTGCGGGGCTTTGAGATGCCGCCTCACAGCGAAATGTCTTTGGCCCAGCAGGTGCTGATTCGCGGTATCGTCGCTGCCTTTTGGGATCGTCCTTATGACCGACCCATCATCGATTGGGGAAGCCGGCTACATGATCGCTTTTTGCTGCCCCATTTCACTTGGGCGGACATGCACGCGTTGACCGACGAGCTTTGTGTCTTTGGCGTCGATCTCAAAGCAAGTTGGTTTGCACCGCATCACGAATTTCGTTTCCCGAAGATTGGCGAGGTGACGCTCGATCACCAACGCTTGGAATTACGTTCCGCAATTGAACCGTGGTACGTGATGGGTGAAGAACCCGGTGCCAGCGGCACGACACGATTTGTGGATTCGTCGTTGGAGCGTTTGCAAATTCGCGTCGATGGGTTTGATGCGAAGCGTTTCGCGGTGACTTGCTTTGGCGTTGAAGTTCCCATGCACGCGACGGACGTCGCCGGAAGCGTGGTGGCTGGACTACGTTATCGTGCTTGGCAGCCACCGCGATGTTTGCATCCGACCATTGGCATCCATACACCGCTGCAAATTGATTTGGTTGATCGATCGGCGCGACGCAGCATCGGCGGGTGCACTTATCACGCGGTCCATCCAGGCGGTGTTGGCAGCGATCAATTTCCGGTCAATGCGCTCGAAGCCGAATCTCGTCGGTCGAGCCGATTCGATGCCCGAACGATGCGTGGCGGCGAAATCCAGGTTCCACCGATGCCCGCTTCCGTTGGATCGAACCCCTATCCGATCACGCTTGATTTGCGTCGTTTGGAAGTGAGGGCGTAACAACGAGCAATCGATCGCTTGCTGATTTGATCGGGTCGCCGCGGCCGCGGTCGTGATTCACACTTCGCCGCATGGACGCACCCAAGACGCTGCATGAGCTGTCACTTCCGTCGTGGCCGCACCGACATCTGGTTGATCTGGAACATTTGTCGCCGCAGGAGATTCTGACGCTGCTGCGGACTGCAGACCAATTGAAACAGTTGACCGGCGGCTGTCGCGAGAAGTTGTCAATTTTGGCCGGCCGAACGTGCGCCAACCTGTTTTTTGAAAACAGCACGCGGACGCGCAATAGCTTTTCCCTAGCCGCAAAACGTTTGGGAGCTGACACCGTCGAGTTTTCCAGCGGTGGTAGTAGTGTTGCCAAAGGAGAAACATTTGTAGACACCGCCAAGACGATTCAAGCGATGGGTGTGGATTGGGTCGTCACGCGGCACCAAACACCCGGTACACCACATCTGCTTTCCCGTGAGCTGGATGTTTGTGTGATCAATGCCGGCGATGGGCCTCACGAACATCCAACCCAGGGTCTTCTGGACATTCTGACCATCCTGGAGCATCGGGTTGATTGCCGAGACCAAGGACCGAGCTGGCGTGACACTTCTACCGACGCGAGCCAAGTGCTTCGCGGAATGACGGTGGCGCTTGTCGGCGATATCGCGCACAGCCGGACGGCGCGAAGCAATCTTTGGGGGCTTCATAAACTGGGTGCTCACGTGATCGTGTGCGGTCCACCCACTTTGGTCAGTCCCCGATGGGAGGAGCTTGGGTTTGAGGTCGCGTATCGATTGGATGATATTTTGGGTCGCTGCGATGTGTTGAACCTGTTGCGAATTCAGTTCGAACGACAAAGCACACGACCCTTTCCGAGCGTTCATGAGTATGCCGCGCTATACGCCATGAACGGTGCCAGGATGAAACGGGCTAAGTCCGACATCCTGATTCAGGCACCGGGTCCCATTAATCGAGGCGTGGAAATCACTCCCGATGTTGCGGACGGTCCTCATTCCGTGATTCTGGAACAAGTGACCAATGGAATCGCCGTTCGGATGGCGGCTTTGTCATTGACCGCGTGGGCGGATGTCACATTTCGTGACGCGAACAGCGACGGCTCAGCCGCTGTGATGGAAGCGGCATCATGAGCGATTTGTTGATTGAAAAGGGTCGTGTCATCGATCCAGCTTCGAGTACGGATCACATCGCTGACGTGCTTATTCGAGAGGGCCGCATTGTCGAGATTGGACATGCGATCGAGGTCGCGTCCCGTGATACCTTACGGTGCATTGATGCGACCAACTGCATTGTGGCACCAGGATTGGTTGACCTGGCGGCCGAGTTTCGTGAGCCCGGTCATGAGTCCGACGAAACCATGGCGAGCGGTTCAGCTGCGGCGCTCGCGGGTGGCTACACCACGGTCCTTTGTTGCAGCAGCACCGACCCGAAGATGGACTCGGCCGCATCGGTGCAGTTGGTCCGTCAATTGGCGGATGACGTTAACGGCGTGCGAGTGCATCCGATCGCTTGCTTGTCCAAGCAACGCCGCGGTGAGCAGATGGCTGAGTTGGGCATTTTGGCTCAGGCGGGCGCGGTGGCGTTCAGTGATTCGCCACGACCAATGCCGAGTGACGCTTTGCTCAAACGTGCGTTGGATTACTGTCGCATGTTTGATTTGCCAATTTTCGATCGACCCGAAGTCCCAGGTCTGGCCGAAGGCGGTGTGATGCACAATGGCTGCGTCGGTTTGCGTCTTGGATTGCGTGGATTACCAACCGAAGCGGAGGATTTGGCCGTGGCCCGGGATGTGCGATTGGCCGAGGCAACCAGCGGTCGATTGCACATTGGCCCGGTCAGCACGATGGGCGCGATCGACATGATCGGTCGAGTGAAAGAACGCGGCATTCAAATTACCGCTTCGGTCTGTCCGCACAATTTGACCGGCAGCGATGTGGATCTTTGCTCGTTTGATTCTCGATTCAAGGTCCACCCGCCGCTGCGGAGTCCCCGACATGTTGATGCCGTGCGTCAGGCACTTGCTGCGGGGGTGATTGACGCGGTCGAGTCAGGGCACATGCCTCGCGCATGGGAAAAGAAAAGCAACGACCTTGACCAAGCCCCGTTTGGTGCGGCGACACTCGAAACGACGCTGTCGATCATGGTGACCGACTTAATCAATCCGGTTGAATTGACTTGGTCGCGTGCCATTGAGTGTTTAAGCACCGCACCGGCGACCATTGCCGGCATCAATGGAGGCCGATTGCAAGTCGGCCAGCCCGCCGATGTTGTTGTTATCGATCCGTCGGCTACTTGGACGGTCAATGCCGACCAATTCGCATCACAGTGCCGTTCCAGTCCAGCCGACGGTCGCACGCTGACCGGTCGAGCGACCCATACCATCGTGGGCGGACACGTTAAGTTTTCGCGGCAGCCGTGAATCAATCGAACATTTTTCCGAAGTCGTCTCGGGTGGTCAAAAGCCGTGACTTCACACGAATCTTAAAGGCTGGCGGTGTTGCTGCGGGAGCGTCCATTGTTGTCTTCGCCGTCGGCAATGGTCGAAACGATTGTCGGTTGGGCGTCACAATTCCAAAGAAAACCGGCAATGCGGTCTTTCGAAATCGATGGAAGCGTTTGATACGCGAAGCGTTCCGCACCCAGCGTGGGCTAATGCCTGATGGCTATGATTTGATCGTGCGACCCAAGCGAGGTGGTGTCGCCGAATTTGCCGAGATGCATCGCAGTCTGCCAAAACTCGCTTCAAAAGCGGCGCGGCGATACGAATCGGGCTGATTCAGTCTTTTCGGAGACTACTGATTTTTTTGACCTGATAATTCGGTGCTCACTAAATTCGTGCCGGCGTTGACATTCGTTGCAACTTCGAACGTTGATAAACCGGCATAACAGTTGTGAACCCACAGCACAGCGAGTCCGAACACCACCGCCACAATCACGAGCGCGGTGCTGACCAAACCTTCCACAGCAAAGGATAGGCGGATCAGAATGGTCGAAATCACAAATCCTGAATTGCGGATGGTCTTATGAAACTGATCGGTATGGAAAAATGAAATCAGCAACAAGAGCACATCAATGATGATCAACATTTTGAAGAAGTCTTCAAAGAATATCTTGTTGATGTCTTTGAATTTATCGGTAGGGTGACCGTCCGCCGAAAGAACTTCAAACATCCAGACCAAAAACGACCAAACGGCCATCGTCAGCAGCACTGGTACCAGGGCCGTTGCAATAGCCTTTTTAATCTTGATAAAGCGTCTCAACGCATGGTCGGGATTGGATGCATCCAGGTCGGTTCTCGATTCAGCGTTCTGTAATCGACCGAGTCGATTGAATAGGTAAATCAGACCAAACAGGATGATGGATGCGGCCAAATCGGCTGTCAAAATCAAGTCGTTCTCATTGGAGAACCAATCCGCGGTTACTTCGATATTGGCCAAATCTTTAAAGATGCGGCGAATAATGATCAAGGTGATGATTTCATACTGCTTGCCGATATAAATCGTCACCGATTGGGGCAGGTAGAAGACCAGGAGATAGACTTCATAAACAAGGATGAATGAAAACGGGGTATAGATTGCCGCAATCGGATCGATCAACAGGGGATTCGCGCTGGACAATTCGACGAATCCCAAATCATTTGCGAAGATCACCATTAAGTGAATGCCAAAGGCAACGATTGCGATCGCAAGCGTCCAGTTATCGGCTCGCTCTTTCACCTTGGGCGAAAGCATCGCCTGATGAAAACGGTCGATCACTTTGGTCAATGGCATGGCAGCAATGTCGTCGCAAACGCTCGGCGTGGGTTGTGAATCGTTGCTGCTCAAGTTTCCAACAGATGTCGTGCGGTGCGATGCAAATCCATCATCGAACTGCAATGTTGCCATGAGTGTTCCATGGTCTTTGACAGCTCATCAATAGAACCAGCGTGGCGTCCGCCAATCAGCATCGTCGTGTTTGTTTCAGCAGCGGCGCTGGCTAGCGTCATCATTTCTCTCATGCGAGTGCGACTATTGATGGGCTCGGAAATTGTGACCCAGAGCAATTTCGGCTTTTCATCAAAGACGCAGTCGGTCAGCACATCGATGGGCATATTGGGGCCAAGATTGGTTTCATTGAATCCGAGTTCATGAACGACTAAGGAAACCATTAATGAAGGCAGCATATACACATCGCCTGAGACGCCGCCTCCGATCGCTTCGGGTGCGTCCGGTTCAGGATTTCCAATCGCGGCGTGCAACTGGTTGAGAGCACGCTGGCACAACATCAATGCGCGATGCTCGATGAAGATGGCCCGCTTGTCGTGAGGCCAGGCAGCTCCAATTTGGGCAAACGCAAAGGCGATCGGTCCGTCGCACAGCTCGGCGACGCTCATGCCTGATGCGTAGAGCGAATGCACGTAACGAACGACCGATGCGGCGTGACCCCGCCGAAGGACACGTAGCATCTCGTACTGAGCGGATTCGCCTGGTTGCGCGTCGACAATCAGACCCAACATTTCGGGATAGGCCACCTCGATGTGCTGCTCGCGCACATATCGAATCGCCTCTTCAACGGGAATTCGCCGATGACCACCGCGTGTTCGCTGGATCTCCAAATCCCCCGCATCGGCGAGTCGACGGACCGAGGATTCGCTGACCCCAAGGGCTTTCGCGAACTCCGACGTCGAGAGCATTCGGATCATGAGAGTCGTGATAAGTGCGGATGCCGGACCGGCTGCGAACGGTGCCGATCCGGGATGGTGCGCTGCACACGATCAATGATGAAACATCGATGGTGAAACGCAATGAGCTGCTTCCGATGTGCAACCAAACAAGGTCAGCCACAAATCGAACTGAAGACTCACGCGGTGCACTATAGAACCTGTCAAAGTGGTGCATTGCGCCGTTGACGCAGGCCTATGGTTCTACGCGTGAGAGTTTTGAAGGTTTTTGCGGATGTCAGCGTTGGTGAAACTCTCTCATCACCACGTTTTCGCAGTTTCAGTTTTCTCGATTTGTGGAGTCTAGACGTGTTAGAAACAGTTTCCCTGCTGGCTGTGGGAATGCCGGATCTCTCCGTGCTGCAGTACAGCGTCGTCGACAATATTTTCTCAATGACGGTAGCGACGATGGGTGCTGCGGCACTCTTCTTGTTCTTGTCGCGACCTTCAGTTGACGCGGAATATCGTCCGGCCTTGATGGTGAGTGGTTTGGTGGTTTCGATCGCTTGTTACCACTACTTCATGATTCGGCACTCGTGGAATGATGCCTACACACTGGCCGAAGGGGGCGGCAGCTACGTTGGGTCCGGTGCCGCCTTTAACGATTTTTATCGTTATGCCGACTGGATCTTGACCGTCCCGCTTTTGATGGTTGAGCTCGTCGCCGTCTTGCGACTCGAAGCCGGTAAGGCACGTTCGTTGCTGACCCGGCTCGTCATCGCTGCGGCTTTGATGATCGCTTTGGGTTATCCCGGGGAAGTGATTGCCGATCCAGACGGCTGGACAACTCGCGTGATCTGGGGAGCTTTATCCTCGGTGCCGTTCTTTTACATCCTCTATGTGCTCTGGGCAGAGTTGACCAAGTCCTTGGAAACGCAGCCTGCCGCAGCTCGCAAGTTG
>JBCCJB010000056.1:0-15299 GCA_039028015.1 Planctomycetota bacterium | reverse complement strand
CTTCCGGCAGTGCTGGCATCTCGTTCGGCAGCACAGTGATCACAACATTACCGCCGAGTCCTGTTACGCCGCCTTCCACGAACCCCACAGGTGGACCTGGCAACGCTCTCTTCCCGCCTCAGCCTCCAACGACATGAATCCGAGGCGGGTATTTCTCTTGCACTCACTCAACAACCTGGTCAACTGCGATCATAAGTTGACAATATCGTAAGCGGAGACTCGGTAGCTGAATTGATCTGGCGAGTCGGAAGGGAGGTGCGGTGACGAACCCGAGAAACGCTAACAACCAATGGCTTGAGGCTCCCTAGTCTAACTCGCACGAAGTTGACTCAGTTTCTCAGCTGCTTTACCGCTATCAATTGCCGCAGCAGCTTGCGTCGAGCCGCTCGCAAGGCGGTCACTCTCTCCAACCAACTGCAATGCGGCAGCAGTCCCCGCAATGACCACATCGCGTGGTGGACCTGGGCGTCCAGCCAATAGATCCTCGATCAGCTTTGCGGACTCGGTCGGATCGGCAACCTGAAGCGCATCGACAGATGCGGGCAACAATCCAAAATCCGCAGGCCGCCAGGACAGCGTCTGCGTACCATCCGGGGTCACGTCAAAACAGATCGTTTCTCCGTCCAAGGACACTTCGTCCTGCCCATCGCTTGCATGGATGATGTAGCTTCGGCGTGTGCCCAGCTCCTTCACCGCCGCAGCAATTTTCGCTTGAGCTTCATGTGACGCGGTGCCCAACAGCTGATGGGTGGCTCCAGCGGGATTGCATAGCGGTCCAAGCATATTGAACAGCGTTGGCACTTTGAGCTGCCGCCGAATCGCGACCACATGTTTCATGGCCGGATGGAGCTTGGCCGCAAAGCAGAAACAGATGCCAATCGAATTCAAACGGTCGCTGACCTGATCCGCTTCCGCAGTGATGGGCACGCCCAAGCATTCCAAGACATCAGCCGATCCGGAGTGGCTGGTCGCTTTTCGGTTGCCATGCTTTGCCACCGCAACGCCACATGCCGCGGTGACGATTGCGACCGCTGTGGAAATGTTGAACGTCCCACTGCCACTGCCGCCGGTTCCGCAAGTGTCCAACAACGTTTCATGATGATGTTCGATTCGTGTCATGTGCGAACGCATTGCCATGGCGGCGCCGACCAATTCGCTGACCGATTCCCCCTTGTCACGCAATGCCAACAGCAGTTGCCCAATCAAATCGTCCGACACCGAACCTTGCAAGATTAAGTCGATCAGTGAAGCCGCACGATCCGTGCTCAGGTCCATTCCCTTGCGAACGTGCGCGATGGCGTCGGATAGCTGGCGGTCGTCGATTGCCATGGGCTACGCCACTTTCTTGCCGCAGGGTGCCCGGAGATCAAACAGCCCAAAGATTTCATCTCGCGTCAGGCCGCTGGTTCTTGAAAGCATGCCCGCGGCGGAACGATTCGACGAGTTGGAATCCCTGTCACTGCCGTTGTCCGTCTGAGCAGTAGCATTTTCCGCAAACAGCGCGTCAAACATCTCGCGTTTCTGATCGAGCACCGCCGCAATTCGTTGCTCGATGGTGTTTAGCGCCATCATGCGAGAAACCGTCACGCTGCCAGCCGAACCCAGTCGATGGGCACGATTAATCGCTTGATCTTCAATGGCTGGGTTCCACCAACGATCAAACAAAAACACGTAACGGCAAAACTGGAGGTTCAAACCGACGCTTCCCGCACCATAGCTCATCAAGATGATTTGCGACTTAGGGTCATTCTTGAATTGATCGATCACGGTCTCTCGTTTGCGATGCGGGACCTTACCGTGATACTCCAAGGGACCAAATCGCTGAAGGGCGGGCCGCATTTTCTCGATCGATTTCGTCCACTGACTAAACACAATGGCCTTTTGGCCACTGGCGGCAACCTCTTCCATATCCGCGACGAGTCGTTGCAGTTTCGCGCTGGATCCCGTCACAGGATCAAAATTGCAAATCTGTTTCAGACGCAGCACAAGCTCAAACACATGCTGAATCGTCAACGATGCCTCCAGCTCTTCCAAGTGGATCACACCGTCCTGTTCCGCCGCCTCGTATGTTCGCCACTGCTCGGGCGTCAAATCAATATCGGCGTCACGAAAGAGTTTCGGCGGCATATCGTCGAGCACCATATCCTTGGTCCGACGCAAAATATAGTCGCCCGCTCGGTTGGCAATTTGTTCGATGGGCATTCCCGACTGCAAATAACCCGGCGAAAGGAAATCAAAGATGCCTACCAAATCGTCCGGTGAGTTTTCGACGGGAGTGCCCGTCAACGCCCACGATCGCGTCCGAGAAATTGACTTCACGATTTCACTGGTGGCGTTGGACGCATTTTTGATCCGCTGCGCTTCATCCAGCGCCACCAAATCAAAATGCAATCCCGCGTCGAGCACCACATCACGATCACGCATCAATAGTTCATAGTTGGCGACCTTGACTGCGACACCGGCACTCCGCCACTGAAATTCTCGACTGATCGCATTGCCTTCTATCGCGGCAACGGGAATTTCCGGAGCCCAAAGTGCAAACTCTCGCAGCCAATTGCTGACCACCGGTTTTGTACAAACCAAAAGCACCTGATAGAGCTCGCCGCTGCAAAGCAACATGCGAATCGTGCTGATCGCTTGCATGGTTTTCCCCAAACCCATCTCATCGGCAAGCACGCATGCGTAACGGGGAAATAGAAACGCGATACCGTCGAGCTGATAGGGAAACGGCGCGAATGGAAAATTCAATTGCCCACTACCAACCAGCAGATCAAGCGGCGGCTGAAGCATGTAGTAAAGACGGTCCTGCAGTTTCACAACATCGCTGGGAGGTGCAATTCGTGAACGCTTGTTTTGCTTGGCCGAAGTCGATGTGGCCGAGACACCCTTCGATCCAATCGTAGTTGTTTGTTTCGGTTCATCGTTTTGTTTTGCGACCGCGTCGTTTTCCGGAAGCCAGGCGGTCGACTAGGGAAACTGAAAACCCGTCGTTCGCGCCGTCAAACGCGGCAGCTTGATCGGCACGCGCCTAGGAACAAGCGGCGACAGCTCGATCGCATGCGTAAGAAGAGATCGTCCACCAGGTTCCAAATCGGTCGCAGCGAGATAGAAACTTAGGGTCTCATCGATGTGACACGCCAGGGGTGGGGTCGCCTCCTCGGGAGTCTGACCGAACCACATGTTAAGCCGCTTTGGCTGAGGTGATGCCCGTTCCGACTTCTGGATCCACTCGGTGTCCTGAGGCCCGCTGAGCCGCTAGAGCGACTTGAGATTGCGCTTCGCGAATCGCGTCGCGAATGCGCTCGAAAGGCTCAAGCACATCAGCCAGATCCGCCAGTTTCTCGCTTAGTTGCTCCACACGTGCCAAGTGCTCATTGGCAACGAGCAATCGCGTCTCGCGAACCATGACGTCGACGTAACCATCAAGCATCGACGGCTCAATTGGACCCTCATCATCTGCAGCGGCTTGACACACGAGCGTTACCGGACAGCTCGGCGTCATCGCGGTTTCTCGCAAACGCAGCGCTTCCGCCTGACTACAACACAACAAGGAGATCGGCGTGCGACATTTGCTCAATAGAGCCGGCCCAATCACGTCGCTGATCAAATGCTGCCGAAGTGACGCGCCGAACAGAATCTCATGGGCTCGACTTGGCCGAACCGGCAAGGTGCATTGAAATTCAAGTGGCCGCCCGCCCGCATTGAGGACCAACAGGCCGCCTGTCCAACCGGTTCGATCTTCTTCCAGTGTCGTGAAGTACCCAATCGTGGCCGAGTCCGAACTTGATCCCATACAGACGCGTGATCTCTGGTTGACGAAAACAAGCGATCGTCTCAGCGGACGAACAAGAATGGCGACAGATTCGTTGCCAACCCAACTTTCGGCACAGGTAGAATCAGTTCTTGACCCTTCAACCTCTTTTCTCAATCGACGGATTTTGTCACCAGATCTTGCTTCGCCAACGCAAACAGACGGCACACCAACGCTGGCTGAAAAAGTGAACCTTACCGTCAAGGTCGGCCAGCGGTGACGTCGGCTAAGTTGTCCGTTCTTGATTGCGGAGCTGTTGACGCACCGTATCTAGGGAAACGCCGCGGATTTCCGCGATTTCGGCAATCGTGTAACCATCGTCAGTCAGACGCTTCACCCAATAGACATCGCGATCGCCACGATCGTTGTGATGCCGATTGACCGTGAACGATTCTGCGATCGTAGGGGAGGCCCGAGCGGGTTGAAGGTCAGTCCCATCAAACTCGGCAACCGTCGTTGCGATCAACTCAAGCACATCGCTGCCGCAAGCATCCATGAACTCAGCGGTCACACCTTCGATCACCTCAAGCTCAGATGAGTTAGCCGGTTTTCGATCAGCAATCCGCTCGATCGTCGAGCCGCTGAGGATTCGATGCGGAGGCACGTTGAGCGCAACGGAACGTTTGCGTCGATAACGCTTGATGCGATCCATCAAATCCGACCGCATCAATTCAGCCGGTAGGGGTGATGACGTGTCTTGATAGACCGTCGCATTGGTCTTCGTCGTTGATGACTCACCGACTTCGGGTGCCAGTTTGACTGAGCGATCACTGGCTTCTCCGTGAGACGGGTGATCCGGCGGTGACACACGAGGCAGCTCGTCGGATTGCGACGCCTCGTCGATGTTTCGATGGGCCTGACTCGACACATCGGCGGCTTCGATGCGTTCCGCCTTGGCTGCAAGCTTCCTTGCCAGTGGAAGTCGCAGCTGCAAGGTGGGTGGCAGTGAATCGACCGCATTCATCACGCGACGCCCCGCCTCCGTCATGCTGACGGTGGGACGACGGTCGGTCACTTCGCGTTGGTCCAGCAAACCAATCGCCAACAAGGCATCAATTGTGTCGACGACTTCGGATTGCTTCAGTCCCGAAAGCATCCCGTATGTGCTCAAACGATCCAGCCTCATTTGAGTGATCTTCTTGTTCTTCGATCCAGCCAACATTTGGGCAATGAGGTGTTTTCCCAATCGACCGTGCGTGCGTGTGACACCGGAAAGCACGACACGGATCGCCGTTACCAACGATGCATGCATGATTTCCGACATCGCTTGATTGCCCCCACTTTTAAGCTCCGCAGCAGTGACAACCGACTCGTGCCGAGATGAGTCTGTCCCCGCTTTGCGAGTGACCCTGGCGGCGACCGCAGGATCACAACGATCGCATTGCCCACAGTCTTTCGCGTTTGGGTCACCGAAGTAATCCAAAATCACTCGCTGTCGACACTTCGTGGCTCGCGCAAACGCGATCACCGCATCGAGCTTTTCGTATTCCGCGTCTTTTCTGCGTTGGAGCTCATCAAAATCAATCTCCAAGCTGGCGAACGGTCGATCTCGATCGATAAAGTGGACTGCACGACCGCGAAAAGGTGGCACATAATCGAATGAGTTGAGTCGCTGCAACTCGCGAAGTGCCCGTGACAGTTGATCTCGCGACACACCCGCGCGTTGAGCCATGGTGCTGGGACGAACAAAGACATCCTCCCAGCGGCGCGAACCGACGATTGCTTCGATGGCTGACATCACCTTGCGCTTGAGCTTTGCCTCCCTTGGCAAAAAATCGAGCATGGTTGGTGCATCCGAGTCGATTCGCACCACGGCTTGACCCGATCCCGAATCAAGCCGTTTGAGCACACCGGATCGAGCCAACAAGGTTTCGCTGGTCCCGATCGCTTCGGACGATTCCCGCACGCCAAGCGCCGCACGGACTTCATCGAGCGTCATTTCAATGGGGTCTTCTTCACGGGACAACAAGTACTCATAAACCTTTTGCACCATTTGCTGGGATGGGTACCGGTTCTCGATGAAGAACTCTTGGATTTGCCGATCCGATAAGGCAAACAACAAGACACAATCGCTTGATTGGCCATCACGACCCGCACGGCCCGCCTCTTGGTAATAAGCTTCCAACGATCCGGGCAGGTTGTAATGAACCACAAACCGAATGTCGGACTTATCAATCCCCATACCAAAGGCATTTGTCGCCACGATCACCGACAAATCGCCGGCCATGAATGCCTCTTGAACACGACGACGTTCATCCGGATGCATGCCAGCGTGATAAACGCCCACATCGCGCTTTGTGCGTTGCGGAAGCCACTGCGCGACATCCTCACATCGTTTCCGCGTTGCCGCGTAGATGATCCCAGCTCCAGATTGTTGCTGGATATAGCTCACCAACGCATTCTGTTTGGCGACCTCATTGTGCGTTTGCGTGACGGCAAAGTGCAAATTCGCTCGCGCGAAACCGGTAACGAAAACCTTGGGCGACTTGAAATTGAGCAACGCACAGACATCATCACGCACTGTGGGCGTTGCCGTGGCGGTCAAGGCGATTGTTTGCACGCCTGAAAGATAGCGATCCCGGAATCGACCCAACCGCGCGTAATCAGGCCTAAAGTCATGCCCCCATTCGCTCACGCAGTGCGCTTCGTCGACCGCTAGCAGAGTAATGTTGGCCTGTCGCACTCGTTCAAGGAATCGCCCATTTCGAAGTCGCTCCGGAGCGACATAGACCAAATCCAACTCGCCAGCCGCCATGCGGTCCATGACGGACGCTTGTTGGCTGATCGACAACGAACTGTTAATCAACTCTGCTTCAATGCCAAGCTGCTGTAGCGAATCGATCTGGTCTTTCATCAACGCAATCAGCGGCGAAACCACAATGGTCGTGCCCGTACGTTGCAATGATGGCAATTGGTAACAAAGACTCTTGCCACCACCCGTTGGCATCACGCAAAGCAGATCATGACCTTGCTGAACCGCATCGATGACGTCGCGCTGTCCAGGGCGAAAATTCGATAATCCAAACCGAGCCAGTAAGGCTTCAGCGTCCATGCGTTGCCGAGCTGCTGGATCCCAAACCGGCCTCAGCGATTCGGAGGTCTTCCTCGTTTCGGAGCGGTGCGAAATCGTCAAATTAGCATCGTTGTTCGTGGAATGCTGACCAGTCCAGACATGGCCTCACCGAACCGCTAGGCGTGGCCACTTCGACACTATCTTCCGTCATCCCAGCCCGCTTCGCCACCTGACGATCGATTCCAGATGTGAATCCAAATAGTCATGAACTAGAACGTGCTGTGATTTTCACGTGTGCGTGCGGATCACATCGAAAATCGAAGCCGCCAACGCCTCATTGAATCGCGGAAGACTCGGACTAATCGCGATCAACGGAGCGGATCTTGGCCGCGGCCACCTCCGCGTCGTAAGCGACGACTTGGTTGCGGCCACGACGCTTTGCGATGTACAGGCATTTATCGGCCTGAGCGATCAGTTCATCTGCCGACTGCGCCTGTTGCGATCGATCACTCACGCCAACACTGACGGTCGGCTCAATCATGACATCGAGCGGTGGTTGACCGTCATCACCAACGGCAATCTGCAACGAAGCGATCGACGTGCGAACACGCTCACCAATCCAAGCGGCTTCGGTCATTTGATGACGCGGCAACAAGACACAGAACTCCTCGCCGCCATAACGATAGACGTGCCCCACGCCGGCAAATGTTTGACGCAGCGTCGCGGCAACGCGACGAAGCACGTCATCGCCAGCGGCATGGCCGTGATCGTCATTGATGCGTTTGAAATGGTCGATATCAAACATCAAACAAGCAAGCGGTGACTGATTGTCCATGGCTTGCTGCCATGCTTCGCTGGATTGCTGCGTTAACGCACGACGATTGCGGCAACGTGTCAAAGGATCTTCTTGTACCAATTGAGTCAGCGTTTCGATGCTCTGCTGGTCTTCATGATGTCGATGCCGTACGCGTGCGAGGATGCTTTCCGTTTCAGCTCGACTGTGCTCCGTATGCGTGACATCGCGACACAACCAAATGGTATGACCCGCTCGAATCGAACCTTCATCATTGGAAACACAAAGATCACCAATGCCCAATGCGAGCAATCGTCGCGACTGATCGGGTTGACCGAGCATCACGAGATGCTCTTGGTCACCGATACCCTCATCGCGCCAGGGTGGTCGACTGTCGTCGGCCAAAATCCAGGGAAGTCGATTGAGATCCGCACCCGTCAACTCCGATGACGGATGACCCGTCAGTTTGGCGAACGCTTCATTGCAAAACTGAATGCGGTCCCGCTGATCAACCACAGCCAAACCGGCGGGAAGCGATCTCAGCAAATCCGATGGCGCGACATCAATCGGTTGTCGGCACCGCCGCACTCCAACGCGGTAGGCGGCCAACGACGCAACGCTCGCCACGGCCAGCCACAAAAGCGACTGCATACAGGGATCCGATTCGGGAACGATCGCGCAAGGATCAAATCCCTTTGCGACCAAAGCCTATGCCCACATGCATGACAATTCTGTGGAACAGAACCCATCCAAGCGATCACATCAGCCTTAACGCACTGCGACTGCAAGAGATTTTCTTCCAGTTGGTTCGGTTGTGCTCAATGTGCGTCTATCCTAGGGGCATGAATCGATCCAATGCCTCTGCAGAGACAACGACCGCAGTGACCCAGTCACAGCGGCTGCTCGCGTGGATCGTCCCCATGCATCTTGCACTAATTTTGCTTGCCATGTTGTGTCAGGTGAGCCCCTCGACGACCGCCAGTGCCATCCTTGCGATTTGCCGCCCTTATTGGCAGGCCACCCATTTTGGCATCGAAGAAGCACCCGTTTTTTTGGCCAGCGGTGATGTCATCGAACAGCCATTGGCACTTGCCATCAGCGATCCCTCATTCAACGACGCCGAGCCACTATTGCCTATGGTGATCGGTGGCAGTGGGCCCGATGATCGGCAACAGAGGTTTTTGCGGGCGATGGCGGCCTTGGTGGAAGCGGACCAGTCCAGCCTGATCGCCGAGTGGTTGCTTCCATTGATCAACACGTCCACCGTTGCGCCAACGTCATCTCAAGAAACGGTGGTCACGTTGCTTCGAGAGCCCACCCTGCTATCGACAATCGAAGACGACGAAGCTCAACCTCCGTATCAAGCTCGAATCATATTCAACGGCGAATCGATTGGATTGGTGCAACTTCGATCTCCTCGCTTGACCGCGACCGCGCAATGAAGCCAGCGCGACGGGTCAAATCACAATCGATGACCAAATCGGACGAGGCGACATTGTCTGAGCAGGCATCCGCATCGCCGAGCAGCTCCAAAGGCGCAATCACTTCCAGTGGCCCCGTCAATTCCAATATTCCAGCCAATTGGTGGTTTAAGCCGCTGCCGGATTCCGCAATCAAAGGCGTTCGAATTGGTACTGCCCTCACGGCTGCGATCTACTTCGCAGATGCCTGGCAAGATGTGGATTTTTGGTTCGGTCCCCAAAGTCCCCACGCGTCTCAAACCTTGGCAAATTTCCTACAGCTTTCCGGGCTCAATGAAGCTGTTTCAGGATACGCGTCGCCGCTTTTTTGGACCGAATCGGTCTGGATCTTCCGCGGTACGCTGCTGCTTGGATTTGTCCTGGCGACCGCAATGGCTTTGGGACTCGGCGGTCGCTTCGTGCGATTCTCGCTCTGGCTCGTTTTTCTGGCCTATGCCAATCGGCTACTCTGGCTTTCAGGACTCGCCGAAACCAGCCTGAGCCTATCACTTGCGGCATTGACGTTCGCCCCATCGAGACCGTCCGACGGACCACGCGGGTCCGCTTGGACCGGGTTCTCGCTTCGCCTGGTTGCCGCTCAAACAACGGTTCTTATCGGTGGCACCTGGCTGGCAATGTTGTCACAGACCGTTTGGTGGGATGGCACGGGAGCCATTGCATTAGCAGCTCCCACGTCCAATCGAACGTTTGACTTGATCGGGTTGCTCACTTCACCGATATGGCATGAATTAATATCGCTCGCACTCGTTTCGATTCCGCCCGTTGGTTTGCTTCTCAGCTGGCGGCCTCAACCGACATTCCGAATCGACTGGCCGATCATTTCTCTTTGGACATGGTGTGGGTTGGTTGCACTGTTGGGATCGTATTGGATTCACTCGGTGGTTCTAGCCATTGGTGTGATGGCCATAGCACATGCCCGCCGAACTTGAGACGATGGGCGGGGCTCGATTCATTCCACCGACAACGATGACCATGACGCTTTCCATTATTCATTACCCACACCCAACACTGAAATATCGAAGTCGCCCACTCGTTCGCGTTGACCAACGTCTGAAAGATCTGGCAGCCGAAATGCTTGATCTGATGTATGAGAACGAAGGTGTGGGTCTCGCAGCCAATCAGGTCGACCTTCCGCTTCGGATGTTTGTTGCTAATGAAACCGGTGAGCGGGGCAGTGGCGAAGAACTTGTGCTGATCAACCCGGAGGTCGAACGTCCCAAGGGCAGCGAATCACAACAAGAAGGTTGCTTGAGCGTGCCCGGTGTCTACGGACAGGTGAAGCGAGCCAAGTCCATTCGGTTGCACGCGTACGATTTGATGGGTAACGAGATCAATCGCGATCTGGATGGCTTTTTAGCACGCGTGGTCCTTCACGAAATTGATCATCTCGATGGCAACATGTTCTTTGATCGGATGAGCGATGCATCGCGACGCGAATTGGACCCGTTGCTGGACGACTTTTGCACCGATTTTGAGTCCAAACGATCGACCGGTTCGATTCCAGATGACCAGTCGCTCGCGGAAGCACGCCAGCGATGGGAAGTTGATTACACGGGATTGAAGGTCACCGCGTGACGTCGTCACCAATCCGCATGGTTCTCATGGGTACCGGCCCGTTTGCGGTGCCCAGTTTCGCGGCGCTCGCCGAATCATCGCACGAGATTGCGGCCGTTGTGACCAAGCCACTTCCGACAATTAAAAGTCGTCGCGGTCCACCGCCGCAGCCGGTGCGGGAATGGGCCTCGTCGCGTGAAATGCGGATCCTTGATCCGCCCACCATCAATTCGGATCAGGCAATCAAGGCCGTCACGGACTTGCAAGCCGATTTGATGGTCGTCTGTGATTACGGACACATTCTCAAGCCCGACGCGTTGGCGGCGACTCGATGGGGCGGGATCAATCTGCACGGTTCGCTGCTGCCCGCGTATCGAGGTGCCGCACCGGTCCAGCGTGCTTTGTTATCAGGCGATTCCCTTACTGGTGTCAGTGTGATTCACATGACGCCACGCCTCGATGGTGGCCCGATCCTTGCCACGCGATCGATTGAAATCCAAAACGATGAAACCTCGGGCGATCTCGAAGTTCGATTGGCCAATCTCGGCGTTGAGGCCACACTTGAGGCCGTGCAGATGCTCATCGACAGCAATGGTCAACCACAGGGTCGGGTTCAAGACGCTGCCAAGATCACACGCGCCCCACGCCTGACCAAGGACGAAGCGGAAATCGATTGGGCGCGATCAGCTCGCATGATCGACGTTCACGTTCGCGGCATGCAGCCTTGGCCCATCGCATTCACTCACATTGCGATATCACCGAAAAAGCCTCCGATGCGACTGGCGGTCTTGGATACCACGCCGCTGTCGATAACCTCCGAATCTAGCCAGATTGGAAAACGAATCGATGCACCTGGGCTGGTCATTGGATGTGGTGACGGTGCGATACGATTGAATCGAGTCCAGCCGGCTGGAAAGAAAGCCATGTCGGGGGACACTTTTGTAAACGGCTATCACGTCGAAGTGGGTACACCGCTGATTCGAATGGAGCGGTGAATCAAGCGTGAGATTCGTCCTCGCATCGATCGTCGCACTGTCGCTTGTCGGATTAAAAATCCAATGGATTGTCGGATTCGGTTCCGCACCTTTGAAGCTTGACGCTGCCGAGTATTTCGAATTGGGCGGTCATGTCGCCGGCGGTGATCTCTGGTTGGCCAACGCACCGATCGCTTATCGCAAACCCGGCTACCCCTGGATGATCGGATTAGCGCACACGATCAGCTCGGAGCCACTGCGATGCCTGATATCAATTCAGGCGATTTCTCGTTGGCTGACTGTGGCGGCGGCGGGCATGTTCGCGTGGCAACTCGCGAGCCTGTTTGATCGGCCGCGTGGCGTGATTGCAAAATGGTGTGGATTGTTGGCCGTCGTCTTCATATTGCCCTGCATTTCTGCGCCGATCTACGTCAACGTCGCACTGACTGAGACATGGTTCACGATGTGGCTGATGCTTCATCTCAACGCGGTCGTGGCTTATGTCAAAGATCCACAGTGGCGATGGAGCGTGGCCGCCGCGGGCACCTTTGCCATGACACTCTTGGTGCGGCCCATTGTGACGTGGCTCTGGTTACCCCACGTTTTGTTCGGACTATGGCATTGGATTTCAAGATCGCAATCAACGTCAAAATGGTCGTCCAGGTTTCCAAAACAAGGTCTCCAGTTCATCGCGATGACTATGTTGGTTTTGGGCATGACGGCACCCTGGCTGTTGCGAAACCAGCGACAATTTGGCGAGGCATTCATCACCAAATTTGTCGGCCGCAATCTTTGGATCGTCACATTCCAACCGCAATCGGGTGCTGGGCTGTCCATTGCCGATACCACCGCCTCTCGTTCGCTGTTGAAAACGTTCGACCTAACACCCGAGTTGGCCAATGCGATGCCAATGTCAAGTGCACTCGATTCATGGCGGCACACTTGGACAACCCATCGCAGCTTGGAAACGGCCGGCATTCAAGATCCTCAAATCGACGACTTGATGAAAGCCGTTGCGACTCAGAGCATTGCAAATCAGCCACGTTTGTTTGCTTGGAAAGCCCTACGCCGGTCCATCAACTTTTGGCGAACGCCCGCCACGTCGTTGCCAATATCAAAACCGAAATTCGGGCACGATCACCAATCAGGATTGCGTACTTGGATCAATCTTCGATTGAGCCAATCAGTGTCGTTCAATTCAATCGTCCTTCTCTCACTCATGGCCGCAATCATCGCCCTGGTGCTGTCAACATCCACCCGCTCCGCAGGCATCTGGTTGGCGGGCGTGTTGTCTTATTTCTGCGTCGTCACAGGATGCCTTGAGATTCCCGATTATCGATATCGCATGGTGTTGGAACCGGTTGTCGCGTCAGTCATCGCCGTTGCGCTCGGGCTTTGTTTTTCGAGGATCGTCTCAACCCCAGTGGTCTCGCCTCAGGACGGCACCGGATGACAGACGACGCAACGCAGCCTTTGGGTCAGGGAAAGTTAACGGTGGTGATGCCATGCTTGAACGAAGCCGACACGATTGGCACGTGCGTCGAAAAGGCCATGCGTGCAATGCGTCAGTCGGGTATCCAGGGCGAAGTGATTATCGGTGATAACGGCAGCACTGATGGTTCGCAGTCAATTGCCGAATCGTTGGGTGCTCGTATCGTCAACGTACCCCGCCGCGGCTATGGCGCGGCATTGATGGGCGGAATTGAATCCAGTCAAACCGAATACGTTTTGATGGGCGATGCCGACGACAGCTATGATTTTTTGGAACTAACCAAATTCTTTGACCAATTGCGGGCCGGTGCGGACTTGGTTCAAGGTTGTCGGCTTCCGCGAGGTGGTGGGCATGTGATGCCTGGCGCAATGCCATTCCTGCATCGCTGGATTGGTAATCCTGGGTTGTCTTGGCTGGTGCGGCGCATGTTTCGCATTCCCATTCATGACGTGTACTGCGGTATGCGTGGGTTTCGGCGTGATTTGTACGACCGACTGGATCTACGATCGCCGGGTATGGAATTCGCGACCGAAATGATCATTCGCACCGGACTGGCTCGGGCCAAGATGGCTCAGGTGCCCATCACACTGCATCCCGATGGACGCGAGCAACATGGGCCTCACCTGCGCACCTTTCGCGATGGCTGGCGCACGTTGAAACTGTTTCTCGTCTTTAGTCCCAAGTGGACCTTCATGCGACCCGGCTACGTTTTGATTGGCGTTGCCGCAATGGGATACATCCTGGCGTTGCCACAGGCACGGCCCCTCGGTGTGGCGTTGGATGTCCATACCTTGCTGGTCGCGTCCCTGGCAGGCCTGCTGGGCTGGCAATGCATTTTGATGGCAACGCTGGCGCATCAATTTGCCGTTCGAGAAGGACTGATCGATCCCAACGTGGAGGCCAAACGTGGTCCGCGTGTTTGGCGTCTTGAGCGTGGACTTCCCGTTGGTGCGATTGCGATGGTAGCGGGACTGGCGTTGATCGTTGTCGTGATTCTGCGTTGGTGGCGTCGTGACTTTGGTGAGCTCGATTATCCCGTGACGATGCGAATGGTCGTGCCTGGTGTGACGCTGATTGCAGCCGGCTTTCAAACCATCATGGCAACCATGTTATCAGGTGTTTTGAAAATGGCTCGATCGCATCGCTTATCAACAACAGGTCGATCCGTTGAGGAATCTCTTTGATCGTAAAACACATTGATGCACCGGAGATCTGTTGCGATGAAATCTGGGAGGACGCTTACAATCGCTTTGAGACACCAGAACAAGAAATTTTCAAATTCACCAAGCGTTTGCGAAGGCTCGGTAGTGACGACATTGATCGCGACGCTCGCGTGATCGAGCTGTTCTGTGGTCGCGGCAACGGGCTCGTTGCTTTATCGCGAATGGGTTTTGGCAATGTGGAGGGCGTCGACTTATCACTGTCCCTGTTACAGCAATATCGCGGCAACAGCACGCTGCATTTGGCCGACTGTCGACAGTTACCATTTGACAACGAATCCGTCGACCTCGCGATTGTTCAAGGCGGTTTGCATCATCTTCCATCCTTACCGGATGATCTCAAAAGCTGCTTCGCCGAAACGGCTCGTGTTCTGCGACCGCAGGGTCAGTTCTGGATTGTCGAGCCGTGGATGACCCCGTTTCTGAAATGGGCACATCGCATTACCGATCATCCAATCGTCCGCCGATGCTACGCCCGAGGCGATGCCTTGGCGACGATGACCGAACGCGAGGCGAAGACGTACTACCGCTGGCTTGGTTGCGGCGATGAAATCCTCAAAACGCTCAACCAACAGTTCGTGACGCGACGTCAACGCATTGCTTGGGGAAAATGGGAGTGGGTTGGAATGGCCAAACAGCGTATTTCGGCCAGCAACCACGCGGACAATCTAAAAGCTGCACCGGAGAAATTCGCCGACTGAAAGTTTGCCCCAGACCGACGTTTGGTACACCGCTTGCATTCTTCCCATTCGCAGCCAAAAACGCTGTCAAACTGACCGCCTGCTGAGGCTTTGACGAGGTCGTTTGTTTTCGTCTGCTCTTTCCTGTGGAGAATTTAAAATGGCTTTAACAAGCAATGGCAACTGCCAAAATCGCTCTGAATCGCTTCATCCCATGGCTGTCGCAAGCCGTGAGTTCAACGATTTCTTTGAACGATTCTTTGACTCACCCACCACCGATT
>JBCCJB010000055.1:0-15311 GCA_039028015.1 Planctomycetota bacterium | reverse complement strand
GCGGAATACAACGACGGCGACAGATTTCTCGCACACAGTGTAAGCGCTGAGCTAGTGCTGCGATTCACCTGGGTTTTTGGATGGGGCGGACGACTAAATCCGTGAAAAAGCAAAGCGATGACAGACTCAGAAATCTGTCCTGCAAACGGAACAACGCCGGCAGCGTTGGTGCCAACGGAGGCTCCACTAATAGGCAGCAATTTTGATTCGCCGAACGGCACACGCCTTGGTTACCAGGCAGGGAATCGCGGCAAATACCGAGGCGTCCAATGGGCGTGCGAAACGCTTCAGAACAGACTGGCCGGCTCGGCTTTGAGCAGGCGTCGTAGCGCCAACGCCCCCGCGACATTGCACATCACCATCGTCAACAAAAGTACCAAACCAAACCACAGCCAGCTCATGTTGATCGGAAGCGACGCGGCGTAAGACGTCAGTCGATAAAGCCCCAACGAAGCCAGAAACGCGGGTGGAAATGCGAAGACCGCCAGCAGGGTTGATTGGCCCAAGAGCGTTGCAATCAGGAACCGATCGCTGTACCCCATGGCGCGAAGCGTTGCGTATTCGCTCAAATGCGACTGCACATCGGACGCCAAAACCAGGTACGAAATCACGCCGCCGACAACGACCGCCAACGCGACGCCCATGGAAAAGATCAAACCAATCGGCGTCTCGCGATACCACCTCGCACGTTCTCGCTTCTTTGCTTCGTCAATCGTCATGACGTCAGCTTGCTGGACCTCACCGCCCAAATGATCCAGTCTCGCTCGAATCGCTGCAACGGCTTCGTTTGGATCCACACCGGATTCCAATCTCACCAAAGCCATTGACGTTTGGTCCGGCCGACGTCCGGGCGTTAGCGATTGAAATGTCGAACGCGATGCCAGCAAAGCTCCGTTGGCTGCCAACCCCGTGCCCATTTCGAAGGTGCCCACCACTTGGGCTTGTTGGCCCGCAACGTCAGTGACCTGCCCTATGTCGGTCGGCCCGAATGCGACACCATCGCGTGGACCAAAATCGACGCTACTGGCATCATCAACCAAAACGCTGCCTTGAGGGCGCAATTTCGCTACTTGACCGGCGGTCACATCAGGCAAATACAGCCCCGGATTGTCAAGTTCCAAGCCCATGATCGCGATCGCCCGAAAGCTATGGTCGATGGGGTTTTGCCACTGCGTCACCCCAATATCGATCGGCGTCGCACTTTCAACGGTAGGAATTGTGGCAACCCAATCGACGGTCGCAGACGGGATGGTCCCTGCGTCGTAGACATGCAAGTAATTGCGTGATCGAATGAGTAAATCAAACGCCATCGGCGCAGCGGTCATGCGATCCAAAACCACCGTTGCGGTTTCCCCAACGCTGCCCAGAAAGCCCAGCTGCATGAACATCAGCACCACGGCGAAACCGATCCCACCCATAGAAACGACAAGTCGACCCATGGAGTGCGTCAGATTCTTCAGCGCCAGCGAAGTGCGACGTGCCACCGAATCAGTCTTCTATTTCAATGGTGACTTCGACTTGCAATTGCAACAACGCTGCCGCCGCCGCCGTGTCATCCTCATCAATCAGTAAAACCACTTTCGCGGTGTGCCGGTCAACGGGTGCCAGCGGAAACGGACTGGCCAACGATGGTGTTGTGATTCGAGGTTCAATCCGATTAACCGTTGCCGCAATCGGATTTGCAAGTCCCGGGCTATCGATAACAGCACGCTGCCCCGGAGAAACACGTGGCAGATCACCCACGTTCACTTCAGCATGGCAGACCATGCGTGACGTATCGGCCAAGTGCATCAGAGGCATTGTGGTTGTCGCTTGCCCGGTAATCGCATCAATCGATAGCACGCGTCCCTTCAGCGGACTGACTAAACGCGAAGTTGCCGCTTTCATCTCCAGCAGATCGACCTGCTGTTTCAATCCGCCAATTGGATTGCTCGCTCGGGTTGCTTCAATGGCCAGTTCCGCAGCCCGAATCTCCTCGCGAGCGGATTCGACTTGCAGCTCGCCGGCCTCAATCGCTTGGTCAAATTCAGTCCTCGCGTTCTCAAATTGCAAGCGAGCCTGACTGACCTTCAACGTTTCCTCGTCAAGCTGGTTCGCGGAAACGAGACGACGAGCGGTCGCATCACCGCGGGCATCACGCAATTGATCGAGTTTCCGTTCGCCTAGCTCGGCCGCACGACGCAGCAAATCGAGTGAACCCCCGTCGGTCTCGGCCAACCGACGCTTGTCGCGAGCCTGCTGCAGTTGCAATTCCGCTTGTGCCAAACCCGTTCTCGCGACCGCCAACTTGGCCTCGGCCGCCGACGTTTCCGCCGCCAGGCGAACTTCACCCTCGGCGATCTTGGTCCGAGCGACCTCGAGCTCAATCTGCCGCACGCTAAAACTCTCGAGTTCGACGAGCACCTGGTCGGTCTCGACCTGATCGCCCGTGGAAACCAAGATCTCCGAAACTCGATCACCCGGCGGCGCCATCAAGGCGAGCACGCCGCGCTCGGGCTGAAGTGTTCCCTGGGCGCGAACTCTCGCCAGCTCGGCCAAAACGGGTCCGTCGCCTTCGCTGGCCGACCGAGAGGATGCGTCGTCTGATCGAGTGTTCAAGTAATCCGAAACACCCTCGCAGCCCGTCATCATCACTACCAACGCGATTAGACAAAACCGAGGCATGAGACGCACAATCGTTAAAAAACCAAACGTTGAAGAGGTTTGACAGGTCAGCAAGGGCCACCTACTGTTCTTTGAATCGTCGACACCATCGCACGATTCCAACATTGTAGCCCACATTTCTCCAACGTCGGCAAGAAAGGCAACGGTCATGACACCCACGGTCGCCATAACGCTGCCGCGGCCATTTCTGAGCGAGTTCGAGTGATCGCTGAAGATTTATCGATGGCGCCGATCGACGTTCGCAATGTGAACCATTACTACCCGTCCGGCGATGGGCGAACGCAAGTTCTTTTTGATAACAATCTCAAGGTTCAGCCCGGCGAGATTGTGATCATGAAAGGGCAATCGGGATCTGGAAAAACAACACTGTTGACGCTCATCGGCACTTTGCGTGCCGTCCAGGAAGGTGAGCTTTTTGTGCTCGGCCAACCACTTCACGAGCTTGGGCGACGGCGATCCTCGCTGCCGCGCGGGCGTAAGCCCGTCAACCTCAATCGCTTGCGTTGCGAACTTGGATTTGTTTTCCAAGCTCACAACCTATTTGGCTCGCTGACAGCGAAACAAAACGTTCGCATGGCACTTGAGCTCAATCCCAACGGCATGACGCGCCGCCAACAAAACCAACGATGCTGTGACATGCTGGAATCCGTCGGTCTGGGCCACCGCGTTGACTACAAACCTGGCGGCCTCTCGGGCGGTCAGAAACAACGCGTGGCCATCGCCCGCGGGCTGGTGCATCAACCAAAGATCCTGCTTGCCGATGAACCCACGGCAGCCCTCGACCAAGAATCGAGCCAGCAAGTCGTTGAGCTATTTCAAAAAGAAGCTCGACAGCGTGGTGTCGCGATTGTCATCGTCACGCATGATCAAAGCATCTTAGGTGTCGCCGATCGCATCGTCAAAATGAATTTTGGCCGGATCGAATCGGACACTGTTCTGAAAGATGCATCGCAATTGGGCGAAATGCTCGATCGATGCGAATTGTTCGCCGGTGTCGGTGCAACCACACTGACCAAATTCGCTCAAACGATGAAGCGACATATTTATCCCGCCGGCGAGCGCATCGTGACGATGGGTGATGTCGGCGACAAGTTTTACGTGATCTTTGATGGCGATGTCGTGGTGCGCCGACCCGATGGCGATGAAGTGAAAGATATCGTGACCCTATCGACCGGGGAATACTTCGGCGAGATGGCACTGATGTCCGGCGAGCGTCGCAACGCTCATGTCGACGCCGTCACCGACGTGGTCGCGTACAGCTTGGATGCCGAAGCCTTCAAAGATGTCATGAGCCAACGTCAAAGCGTCGGTGATGAAGTCCGCAGCTCGGTCTTTGCGCAATAGACTTACCGGATCGCAGGCGAGCTTCATCGGGCGAATGGCGGCTGGAAGCCACCACTACAGCGTTGTCCGTAGTGGTGACGTCTAGCCGCCAACCTTCAAGTCGCGTTAATCGAGCAACTCAAAAAAGTCACTCCCAACATGTTTGGCGGTTTGTCATCCACCGACTTTCCAACACCTTTTAATCGGTGACGGCGATAGGGCTAAAACAAGCTGAGCTGTTCGGCACGGGGCCTAAGTCTCGAAGCGAGTAAAGGCGAATCAAGCGAGAGTGGTGCGGCGTGCCGATCCGCGGTGGTGATGAATGGTCGAGCCTTTTTGTAGACGATTCCAAGTTGGATGAGGTCTTCGTCGCGAATGCTGTGATGGCGTCGAGTTCGCAAAATCCGCTTCACACCCTTTTCACCAATTCCGGGAATTCGCAGCAGCATCTCGCGTCCGGCTCGATTGACATCAACGGGAAATTGATCTCGGTTGCGAATCGCCCACGCGGTTTTGGGGTCAATGTCGAGATCGAGGTTGGCTTGGTCGGTTGTTGTGAGTTCTTTGGCATCGAAGCCATAAAACCGTAGCAGCCAATCAGCCTGATAAAGACGGTGCTCGCGAACCAACGGTGGCTGTTTTCCTGGGAGACGCGAATCGGCGTGCGGAATAGGGCTGAACGCGGAATAGTAAACGCGTCTTAGTTTGTGATTGCCATATAAGTCCGAGCTGGTTTGCAAGATGTCACGATCGGTCGACTCGGTCGCACCAACAATCATCTGCGTGCTTTGTCCGGCTGGTGTGAACTTGGGTGCCTTGATGCCGCGTCGCCGATCGGACTCGTGTTCCTCACGCACCTCCTTGATGTGGCTCATTGAGGCTTCGATCGTGTCGCGTTTCTTTTCCGGTGCCAGCTTCTTGAGATCGCCGATGGTTGGCAGTTCGATGTTGATGCTCAGCCGATCGGCATACCGCCCCGCCTCCTCGACGAGTTCGTCCGACGCGTTAGGAATCGTTTTCAGATGAATGTAGCCTTTAAAGTTCTCACGTTGCCGCAGCGTTTTCGCGACGTGATTCATTTGGCTCATCGTGAAATCGGAATCGCGAATGATGCCGCTGGACAGAAATAATCCCTCGATGTAGTTCCGCCGATAGAACTCCATCGTCAGCTTGACCACCTCCTCAGGAGTGAATCGGGCCCGCGGTGTGTCGCTAGTAATTCGATTGACGCAGTACTGACAATCGTAGATGCAAACGTTCGTTAGCAAGATCTTCAACAGGCTGACGCAACGCCCATCGGGTGTGTAAGCATGGCAAATCCCGAGCCCCTCGGTGCTGCCCAAACCACCCGCGTCGCCCTTGCCTCCACCGCGTCGTGAGCCACTACTAGCGCACGAAGCGTCATATTTTGCGGCGTCAGCCAAAATCGCGAGTTTGGCTTGCAAGTCCACCCTGAATCCTTGTGAAACGATCTTTGTTGCGGGACAGTCCCTGCGCCCGGACGCTGAATGCAATACCGCGACTTCGGTTAAACCGCTACGAACCCTGCGAGTTGACAAACGCGGACCGCTATTTTGACAATCTCAGATGATTTGTGCAGGACATTGGTAACCCATCGATTGCACTGCGGAAACGCCCCGCCCACGGCGGCTATTTTCCACCAGTCTTCAGAGTCGACCTAACCTAGTCACCATCACAATTTGTCCATTTATCTCTTTCTGCTGGTTGTTCTGTCGCTGACGTGTGGCTCGCTGCCTGCGTCGGACGTTGCGGCATGGCGGTCGGTGACCGCCTCGATCGGCCTCGTTTTGGGCTGGACGATTCTCTGCCACGTGACCGCGGGCGCGATGGCGGGACAGGTCCGACGCGAACGAATTCCGTGGTCGACGGGCATGCGTTGGCTACAACTGCAACTGGATATTCTGCGATGGCTCGGATTGCCGGTCACGTTGATTTGCCTCGGGCTTTTTCGACTCGCGCCCATGGTCGTTGCCGCACCTGTGCTGGAGCATTCTCTGATGCTTCAGTCGGTCGTACTGCTAATGCCCGGCATCATCGTGCTGATGGCAACCTGGTCTGCCGAACACTGTTTTGGAATCAAACTGGGTTTGACCGAGAAAGGGATCGATGGCTGGTCGCGTTCGATGCTGCGTGCGTTCCGCGCCGGTCCGGCGTGGCTTCTTGGACCGACGCTAGTTTTCATGGCACTGGGTGATGTCCTTTCATTCGCCGTGACCTGGGGATGGTTTGAGCTGCCCACGCTCGATGCAGTCGGCCTGCGAGAGCCGATTTTGTGGATTGCCGGAATCCTAGTTGGCCTAGTCGTGGTTTGGTTCCTGCCCCGAGCCATCACGTGGCTTATCAAGACTGAACCCATTTATCCCGAGCAGCTTCGACAATTAGAACAGTGGCTTCATGCGGTCGGCATTTCAACGCATCCGGTCTGGGGCACGGCGCCGATTCGTTGGAATACGAGTCATCGATCACTCAATGCCATGATTGCCGGTTTGATTCCCTGGGGCAGACGCTTGTTAATTTCGGATCGCATTTTAGATGAGTTGCCAACCAACCAATTGATGATGGTCATCATGCACGAAGTGGCTCATGCGAAACGATTTCACGTTCCACTTCGCATGCTATCGATGCTGCCCGCTTGGTTTGCCTCAGCGTTTTTGAGCGAATGGCTCGTCCGAAATGGCTGGATGCCCGAGAGCTGGGGGCCAATCATCGGTGGCGTGGGAGGACTCTGCGTCACGATTGGTCTGCTGGGCTTGATTGCCTACGCCACCGAAATTGATGCCGATTCGACGGCGTGTCGCTTGGCCGTCAAAGCGATGCAACAATCGTTTGACGCGACTTCGTCTGGCCAAGATGAAACATCGTTCTTGCGATTGGCTAGGGCGTCGATGCGAGATGCATTGATTCGTGTGACGGCCGGTCATCCCGCTTCACGACGAGCCAGTTGGTTGCATCCGAGCTTGGAGATGCGTTTGCGTTGGCTTGGTCAGAACACAAATACGAATTCGTTCCAATTCAACACCGCCAGCGCCGCAAGCATTCGAGCTCGCGGCGCCGAAACACCGTAGTCGAATTGCAGTTCCTCAATGAACGCCGCCAACGATTTAATCTCGGTGAGATCAGCCTGACGAGCCAACGTTTGTTTGATCAATTGAGCGACGAACGCATCGTGCGATACCGAGTCATCAAGCTCCATTTCCACCGCGGACGCAAGGTCGGCAGCCGCACGATGAATGAACTCGCTGTTGAGCAATGACATTGCTTGAGCTGGCTGCAGTGTCGCGAACCGCTCCTCGCATGTCGTATCGGGTTCGGGGAAGTCAAACGCCGACAACATCGGCGGCAGCAGCGACCGCTTGATATGGATGTAAACACTGCGTCGATTTCGATCAGCGTCGTCGGATTGCCCCCAACCTTTGCCCGGTCGCGATTGCCCCGCGAGAACCTCAGCGGACACCTTGGGATAGAAGCTCTCACCGTAAGGGGTTCGATTGAGCCGATTTGACGTCATCAGGATCGTGTCGCGGACCTCTTCAGCCGAAAGTCGGCGAGGATCAAATCGCCAAAACAGATCATTTCCCGGATCAACGCTGGCGGCATCCGGATTGAACGACGAAGCCATTTGATAGGCGTCGCTCAAGAGGATTTGACGATGCAACGCTTTCATGGACCAACCCGACCGAATGAATTGCTGAGCCAGAAAATCCAGTAGTTTTGGATGCGTCGGTGGAATCCCAAGCCCACCAAAGTTGTTCGGTGATCGAACGATTCCACGCCCGAAATGATGCTGCCAAATTCGGTTCACCATTACTCGAGCGGTCAAACGGTTTTCGGGACTCGCGATCCAATTAGCCAAAACCAAGCGACGATCGGAGCTGTCGACCTTCGGTGGCGGCACGTCAAACAAATCAGGGAACTGAGGATCAACCGGATCTGCCGGCGAGTGAGGGTTGCCGCGAAAGAGCACAAACGTTTGCTCGGGCTTTCGTTTGACATTGAGGCCCAAAACTTGATCACGCGGTGGCAAGGCATTCCGCTGTTGTCGAACGTCAGCGATCTTGCGAACAAGGTCTTGGTGAGTGTGCCATTGTTCGGATTCCAGGTGAGACTGGAGCTTTTTATCAAGCACACGTTTGCGGTCACGCGGTGGTCCCTCGGTCGCTCGCTGGTCCGATGCGGACATCTGAGCGATTCCAATTTGCTCGATCTCGATTCGTTGATTCGTCAGCTCCTGCTCAAGTTCGTCTAGGCTGGCGTACCGATCTCGCAGTGACTTTGATGAGACGTCGATCTGGTTGTTGCTTGTCTGATTTCGCCGAGTCCCGTAACGGCTGACGTCGGCAAAGAATGCCACCAGACCGTAGTAATCGGTCTGCGGGATCGGGTCAATTTTGTGGTCGTGGCAACGGGCGCAATTGATTGTCAGACCCAAAAATGCCTGACTGGTGGTTGTGATTAGATCATCTAGCTCGTCATAACGCGCCTGCAATGGATCGGCAGGCTCATCGTCCCAAATACCAAGTCGATAAAACCCAGTTGCCGTCAATTGGTCAACGGTCGGGGATGCTTGAAGCAGATCCCCGGCAAGCTGCTCGCGAATGAATTGATCATATGGCTTGTCGTCATTGAAACTGCGGATGACGTAGTCGCGAAATTTCCACGCGTTTGGCTTTGGTCCATCGCGTTCGAAAGAATTGGTCTCCGCGTAACGCACGAGATCGAGCCAATGACGCCCCCAGCGTTCGCCATAATGATGCGACTCCAGCAGCCGCCCGATGAGTCTGGCGTAGGCATCCGGCGACGAATCGGAAACAAAAGCTTCGACGTCGGATGCCGACGGCGGCAGGCCGGTCAGGCCATAGGTCACTCGTCGAATTAGCGTCGCTCGATCCGCAGGCGGATTCACAGCAACGCCCGCTTCGGTCCGTCGATTGTGCAAGAACGCGTCGATCGGCTCGATTGCATTGTCATCGCCGGTATCGATGCTAGGCATCGTAGGATTCGAGAGTGGTTCGAAGGACCAATGCTTCGCGAATTGAGCTCCATCAGCGATCCATTGTTTGAGCAGCTCAACCTCGGCTTCGCTCACTCGCTGACCTTCCGGCGGCATGCGTTCCCATTCATCGTCGGTCGTGATCCGCACCAACAAATGACTGGCGTCGGGTTCGCCGGGAACGATCGCAATTTCGCCGGATTCGCCTTCGACTAATGCCCCGTCGGATTCATGAAATCGAAGCCCACCCTCGGATTCATCCGGGCCATGACACGCATAGCAATGCTTGGCCAAGATAGGCTGCACGTCTTGCGCGTAATCCACCACCGAATCACCACGAACAATGGCATAAGAGAACCCACACAGCAGCTGCACCGAAATAGCAGCAGCAACGAAAGCTCGTAAGCGCGGTGCGTAGTGAGTGATCGTCATGCTGGGATGATTTGCGATGTTGGCCCGCAATTTCATAGCGGACCGACACCGATTTGGCTGGATGAAACTGAGACCTTTAAGCTGCGCAAATCGATGAATCGTTTTGAGGCTAGCCGCGAAGACCTGCATCAAGCTGAAAGGAATACCGCGCGGCTAATTCACCGATTTGGAACCGTTCAGTTTAGCGTCGTGATCATCACAACGCGAACTTCGGCCACCCAACGCGACCCACAATCAACGCGACCGCACGAAGGGCTTCGGAAAATCGGTACTCGCGTTTACACTATACGGGTCGAAGATGAGCGCAAGCGCGTTTGGCGGATTGGAAACCAGCGGGAGCCCCCGTGTTCGGTTTGCAGCCCCTCCGACGTTCTCTTCAGCGCCATCATCTCGAACTGCTTTCCCATTTTTGTTCTCGTTTCCCTTGGAAACCACTGTGTCACAAGCTGAATTGGAAACCCGTCTTCCCTACAAGGTCAAAGACATTTCGCTGGCTGATTACGGCCGCAAAGAAATCGAAATCGCTGAAAACGAGATGCCAGGGCTGATGGCTCTTCGCGAGAAGTATGGCTCGACGAAACCGCTTGCTGGGGCTCGCATCGCCGGTTGTCTGCACATGACGATCCAGACTGCGGTGTTGATTGAGACCTTGGTTGAGCTCGGCGCCGAAGTGACTTGGAGCAGCTGCAATATTTTCAGCACCCAAGATCACGCTGCCGCGGCCATTGCTGCCGCCGGAGTTCCGGTATTTGCCTGGAAGGGCATGACCGAAGAAGAGTTCGACTGGTGCATCGAGCAAACGCTGCATTTTAGCGATGGTCAAAAGCTGAACATGATCTTGGATGATGGCGGCGATCTAACCGCGATGGTCCATGATCGATTTCCTGAATTGCTTTCCGAGATTCACGGTATCAGCGAAGAAACAACCGCCGGAATCCACCGCCTGGAAGTGCTCAACAAGACCGGCAAGTTGGCCGTTCCCGCGATCAACGTCAATGATTCCGCCACCAAGTCAAAGTTCGACAATCTCTATGGTTGTCGCGAAAGCCTTGCCGATGGCGTCAAGCGTGCTACGGATGTGATGCTCGCTGGAAAGGTCGCCGTCGTCTGCGGCTATGGCGATGTGGGTAAGGGTTGTGCTCATAGCCTTCGTAGCTACGGCTGCCGCGTGATGGTGACCGAAATCGATCCAATCAACGCCTTGCAAGCCGCGATGGAAGGGTTTGAAGTGACAACGATGGAAGCTGCCTGCAAGGAAGGCCGCCTTTTCGTCACCACGACCGGCAACAAAGACATCATTTTGGGCGAGCACATGCTCGAAATGCCCAATGATGCGATTTTGTGCAACATTGGCCATTTCGATACCGAAATTGATATCGCGTGGGCCGAACAACAAGTCGCCGATGGAAAAGCGACGGTCAGCGAGATCAAGCCAGCGGACATTGGTGCTGTCGATCGATTCACATTCACCGAAACCGGTCGCAGCATCATCGTGCTGGCGAAAGGTCGCTTGGTTAATCTCGGCTGTGCCACCGGTCACCCAAGCTTTGTGATGAGCACAAGTTTCACCAACCAGGTGCTCGCTCAAATGGAGCTTTGGCAGAATCGTGATAACGACAAGTATCAGGTCGAGGTTTACCTGCTACCCAAACAACTCGACGAAGAAGTGGCACGTCTGCACCTGGACGCAATCGGCGCACAGCTGACGGCACTGACCCAAGAGCAAGCCGAATACCTTGGCGTCCCGGTCGAAGGACCCTACAAGCCCGATCATTATCGATATTGATTTGGGCTAAATCCGGCTACCTTTCGCGTGGCCGGACTGTTTACATTGACACGGCAGTGCTTCGGCACTGCCGAAGATCAAGCGGGTCGTCCGATCGACGGCTCGCGGACTTGTTCTGATTCAACCTTAGTCGCTCCCCGGGGGCCGAAAATCTGATTTCGGTCGCCGGCGTGGGACTAGATCTCATTCCGCCGAATTGATCATCACCGTGTCTGGTTCCGATCCGTCGGACGAATCTCAATCCGGAGATTCGCCAACGTTTGATGTGACGCCCGTCAACGTCCCCGCCACGCAGATGTCGACCGGCAATGTCGATCGCGTTGATGAAACGCATGTGACTAGCACCGATCCGTCGCCTGCTGCCCCCACCAATCGCTGGGAGCAAACATCATCAGTTCCACACTACAGCGACAACCAGCCGATCGAGATTCGCGACACTGACCGCGAAGCACCCATCGCGGACGCGGCGGCCAAGATCCAACAGTGCCAAAAGATTTTGGATTATCAGTTTGCTGATCCAGTTTTGCTTCATTCCGCGCTCACGCACGCTTCTGGCGCATCGCATCGTTTGGCCAGCAACGAACGGTTGGAGTTTTTAGGTGATGCTGTTTTGGGACTCGTGGTTTGCCAATGGCTGTTCGAGGACTACCCCGAATACAGCGAGGGAGACCTCACCAAAATCAAGTCATCGGTCGTCAGCCGTCGCTCGTGCGGCAAAACCGCATGTCGCCTCGGGCTGGACAAGTGTTTGATTGTCGGTCGCGGAGTCACCAAGAATCGGAGTTTTCCAAAATCGCTCGTTAGCGACGTGTTTGAAGCGGTCATTGCAGCGATCTTCTTGGACGGCGGACTCGACGCCGTGCGTTCGCGACTTAAGAACTGGTTGAGCGACGAAGTCCGAATCGCCGTGGAAACGCAAGGTTCAGGCAACCACAAATCCGTGCTGCAGCAATACGTGCAGAAAGAGTTGTCCGCCACGCCCAGCTACAGACTCATCGACGAGATGGGCCCCGACCATCGAAAGCTCTTCCTGATTGGTGCGATCATCGGCGATCGCGAGTTCACGCCGGCATGGGGTAACAACAAAAAAGACGCTCAACAGCGAGCCGCCGCAAACGCCCTGGCCGAACTGCATCAACAGAGCCCTCCCCACTCGGCCGTACCGCCCGCTTGACCGATGCTTGCAAACGCTCGCCCCGTTGTTGGGCACGGCCGCTTTCTCAGGTCGGTTTAACCGGTTCCTAACTGATTCATAACCGCGTCGACGGGTGCTGTTGCGATCACGTAATCGTCATCATCGTCGCGATCAGGTATTGGGGAGAATACCAAGTCTGCTGTCTCATCAGGTCGATCTTCTGTCAAGTTGGACTCCCGAGCGCTCGCATCGCGACGGTTCATTTCATTGATCACGCGAAGTGCATCCAATGCCGTGATTCGGCCATCCTGATTGACGTCTAGCAGATGCAGTGGTTCGCCGCTGGCCATTATTTCATCAATTGAATCATCCAGGACCACATCGCCACTATTTATGCGATTGATCACTAACAGCGCATCCAGTGCCGTGACTTCGCCTGAAAAGTCAACGTCCGGCGCATCAATTGGATTGGTCCACGTGGCAGCACCGAACAGCTTCAAAGTCGTTTGAGTTGAACTAGTTCCGCCGGTTAGCACGTGGGTCGCGTAGCCGTCGGTCATCACAGGCATGCCAACGGTCCACTCGGTACCAAGCAGAACTCGATCACTGCCGTCGATCCGAAGCATCAGCTCATTGCCGGCGTCGGTCACATCACGCACCGTCTGCGGATCAGCAACAACGGTTTGAAGCCCATGATCCAGGGTATCGATGATTTCAATGTTGGTCGGACGAACCACCGCGGTCGTGCTCAAACCCGCGAGCGTCACAAAATCGAAGCGAGCTCCATCTGATGCCAGCTTCAGGACATCGCGACCATCGCCCCCATCAAAAAACACATCCGATGCGGAATCGAAGATGAGCGTGTCGTCGCCACCCGAACTTGCAATTTGCGTCGCCGGGCTAACACCCAACGGCGAATCAATGCGAATCGTCTCGCTACGATTTCCGGTTCGAATCACACCACCGGTCATATCAACGCCAGGTACAGGCTGATCCGTGGTCGCATCCACAAGCTCCAACTGTCCACTGCCATCGCGACGAACTCGCAAGTCAGCCAAATCGGCATCAACATGAACGATCGGCAATCGATAGGTGCCCATCGTTGAGTAGCCAAACACGTCGGACGATGGCAACACATCGATCAAAACATTGCCCAGCTCATTCAAGTCCGCATCAAAATCGAGTCCCGTCGTCACGGTAACCGTTTGCGGCACATTCCAATTATCGGGCGTGAATGTCAGCCGGTCGGGTGACAAGTTAACACTCGCAATTTCATCATTACCAACGCGAAGGGTGATTGTGGATTGCGGTGCCTTATCCAAAACGACCGTGAAATCATCCGAAATACCCAGCTCGGATGCAAAGGTACCATCCGATGTTGGTGTGATCGTTAACGCTGCCTCGTCATCATTGATCACTCGCACAGGAATCCCCGTTGCAGCGAGATCACGGAAAGCGGGATCGGAATCATCCGTCGCCGACAACTGGATCATCACGATCTCGTCGGGGTCCACCACATCGTCATTGAGTGCCGAAACGCGAACGGGCTGAGGCACGTCCCAATTGGACTGATCGAACGTGACTGCATTCACATCAGTGCGTAGACGGCTCGGATTGATCACGTCCAGAGTTACCGGTGTCATGGGAGCTGCTGACAGAACGACGAAGAACGTTTGTGGTGCGGATGATGCAACCGATTCGGTAACCTCCATCATTTCCGCAACAATCCCGCCCGTTGAGGAGACCCCCAAAACCTCTGGCAAATCATCATCAATAATATTCAGCGTCGCCGTTAGCGAATCATGCAGCGAAGCATCGATTTGAATCTCAGCAGTGCGATCTCCATCGGCAAAGAAATTGTCAATCGACGACATTGGTATGTCCAAGACGCGCTGGCCCGCCTCAAACGACATCTCATCAGGCAGATCGATCCCGCCAAACGGACTATCGATCAGTTGGACTGTGATCTGCGGAAGCGTGTTCCTGGTAAGCCTCAATAAGGCCTGACCACCATTTTCGTCGACTTGCCCCGCAACCGCATCGCGCTCGCGTGGCGGCACGACCCATGACGCGGTCATCAACGGAGTGTCATCATTGACCACGGTCACATCGATGGCGTCGCCAATCAGCTGCGTCGCATTCGCGGTGATTCCGATCGATCGATTGGGCTCAACGAAGTCATTGTCGCGGGGTGACATCGGTACCATCACGAACGACTCACCCACACCAATCGCAACCGAAGCCGGCACACTTAATTGGGTTCGATCAAACGAGCGCAAACTGACTGTGATCGGTCCCACCTCGGGCGTGATCGCAGCGGGAACCGACACCATTAACATCGGCGATTCCGCGTCCTCATCGACCTCGCTGGGCACAATCGGGTTGCCCGCTCCGTCGACCACCGACAACATGATGGGTTCGAAATCGGTCACCATCAACGATGTCACACCATCAACATAATTCAATGACGTTGCAGTTAGCCCGACAATTCGTGTGCCATCAATCACCACGTTATCGATCGCAGTGACCACGATCGGGCTGGATGCCACGTCACCATCGGCGAACGTGACTTGATTGGTGCTCAACAGGACATCGTCGGTCGAATCGGTAACCACATTGGCGACAGCCGTGCCGCGAGAATCGGTCCGAATCACGCGGACGGTGGTGACGCCGTCTTCCTCGCTGATTGAAAGATCATCAACGGCAAACGTCAGCGTTTCCAAATCGGTCACGGTGATCGTTTGACGCGCATCCTCGTAACCCGCCCCCTCGGCGATCACCTCGACCGTGCGATCACCATCCAGCGTAGCATTGTCGATCCCGGTGATTGTGAAAGGCTGCGACGTCAGCTCACCCGGAAGAAACGAAACGACACTGGGTGCATCGATCGAGCCAGGCGGATCCGACGTGATCACCACATCAATAAATCCGAGCGGATCGGTTCGCGTCAGTGTTCCCGT
>JBCCJB010000054.1:0-15380 GCA_039028015.1 Planctomycetota bacterium | reverse complement strand
CTCCGACAACAGATGATGAACAACCATCTTGGGATGACGCAGCAGAAACGAACGCTATTGCAAAGCTGTAGTCCAGGACAATTCGCCTACGCTGACGATCAACTCGAGCATGGCGTTTTCTTTCATTACCTCATTGAGGCTTTCAAAGGTCAGGGCGATTCCAATCGCGATGGTCAGCTGCATCACGCCGAACTAACCGATCATTTGCTCAAAAAGGTTCAGCGACATGTTCAATCTCGTTTTGGAGCCAATCAATTTGTTTCGGCGAGGATAGATGGCAACAGTCCGTTACCGCTTTTGCAGTTGGCGACCGGGCCCACGTGGCTGCCTCAAGATTGCTCACCCGATGATGATTCAATGTTGATCACGCTGAAAGAACGTGGTCAGTCCGAGCGTTACTACGACACGTTGGTGATGAATCCAACAGTTCCTGATCCTGACGGTGGCATGAATCGGGTGCCGCTGCTGGACATTGATGACAAACCACTGCGGTGGACGTTTCAATTGGTGCCTATGCTCAATGTCAACATGCCACGCACGTTCTACATGTTGCGAGATAAGGTGACCAAAGGTGATTGGGAGGCCTATGAACAACATCACTTGAAGAAGCTTGATCAAAAGGCTCATCAAAAACGGCTGCGATCCAGCGGCGACAGCAAATCACCCGCGTTTTACGTCACTGGTAATGAAGCATTGATGTTTTGCCGTGATGTCTGGCGAGGCTCCGATGACGAGACGGGCCATCTTCCAACACCACGCCAATGGGATGCCGCTTACGGAAGGGATTTTGACGCTTTGAAAGCCAAGCAGCTTGGATACACCAACTGGTTAGGACGCCAGAGTCAGCAAGCGGGGTGGGCGGTCGGTGCCGCATCATTCCAACGTGTCGATCGAACACCCAATCCCGATGTGAGCCCATTTGGGATCCGTGATTTAGGTAGCAATGGGTTGGAATACACTCGAATGGATGCCGATTGGCAGCGGCTGATCCCTCACCAGTCCGAGCATCGTCAAATGGTGATGCGAGGTTGGTCCTTTGAAAACCCGAATCCTTTGACGAGTCTATTTTGGCGGAGTCTGCAAATGCCCGATAATTTTGTCTTTCCACCGCACGATGTGGATCGACCTCGTCACGATGTTGGTTTTCGAGTCGTCTTGTCACGCGATTTGTAAACGGGAATGGGCTCATGAGTAACGATTTAATAATCAGTCATCGATGCCTAAAGGGTCGTGTGTGGTTTCTGGTTGGTGTGTCTTTGGTTGTGGTGGCATTGGTTTCAGGTATGCAGCCGCCGCAACTGGCTGCCCAACTTGTTCAGCCTCAGCAACCTGATCGGCCTGATCAAATCGGTCAGCTAACGCCGGTATTAAGACTGCGTCCCGAAGGCACTCGAGCGGAGATCCGTCAATTGCGATTGAGTCATGACGGTTCGGAATTGTTTGTCGCAGGCGGTAACAAACGGATTGATGTTTGGACACGCGGCGACGGCTCGTTTCGACGCGACCACACAAAGACTCTTCGCACGCCACTGGGTCCCGGTCCGAAAGGACGAATCGCAGCAATGGACCTCTCACTGAATGATCAGTGGATGGCGGTGGGAGGCGTTGGATCATTACCGAGTGGAGACAATGCGGATTTTCGTACTGATGGCATTTTGATACCGATGTCCGGTGTGGGTCGACGAATGCTCAGCCACATCGGGACGGTTCATTTGTTGGATCGTAATGCTGGTACACGTCGAGCATTGACGTCGCACTTGGGCTATGTCCTCTCGATCGATGTCGTCGAACGCTCTGAAGATCAACCACCGCTGCTGGTTGTGCTTGGCAATGACGAAACCCCCATGCAATGCGATGCCGCTGATGGTCCTAACGTATCGACGACAGGTCGATCGATTCGTGTCCTTGATGCTCAATCGGGCGCGGTGATTCGAAAATGGGAGGTGCCCAAGCAAGGACTTTCGCCACACGTCATTGCTTGGCTGCAAAAGCCAGGTGATGTGCAAAGCCTTCGAGTGGCTCTCAACACCGCCAACGGAAAATCCGGCGGCATTGCTTGGTTTGATATGCAAAGTGATGAGGCGCAAACGACGACGATGCCGCTGGCATTATCGTTGGCCAAGTTACCCCGAGGTCAATTCATGCACGTGATTGTTCCACAATCCAGGTCGATTCAGATCATCAGACCTCCACCTGCGAAACAACTTGGTTCATCGACGGTACCTTTTTCGCGTTTGCCTGAAACAGTGCAACGATTTGATGTTTCTGATTCGCTCGAGCCAAGCGACCTGACATTCACGATGGCGTCGTCGTTGGATGACGCCCCTTTGTTGGCGTTGACCACGCGTCGTCTGGCCGACAAGGCATCGGGTCACACACTGAGGCTTTGGGACATCAATGCGCGACGTTGGCTAGGTGCGCCAATTGAACTGGGTCAACAACAGAATCCAGTCGTTGCGATCAGTCCCGATGGCAGCACCGTGGCGGCGACAGCGGATGCGACGTTGGGATTGAAGGTCATCACAATCGCAAAATTGCGAAACGGCAACGCTGAAGCGATCCAGGTTATTCGTCCCGACTTTGTCCGAATACGCCGAGCGACGCTGAGTGAAACCGAGGACGGAAAGCAAGGATTGCGTTTGCTGCTCGATCAAGAAGGAACGAACACGCCATCTCGATTTGACCTTATCGAAGGTGAATGGACGCCTCAGCCAGGTCAACAATGGGAGTCGCCGGGCCGGCCGATTGAGTTCAGTGCGCCCAGCCCGCAACTGCGCGTTCAGCCCAAATGCCGGTTGAACGATGTCGATTTGCAACTTCCCGAAATCCAAACCAATCTTCCACCGGTTGGCGTTGCGATTGACGTACCGGAATTGAATCGTCCGATCGCAGCGATTGGGTACACAGCTTACAGCGGTGATGGTTCGGTTCGATTAGTTCTGATTGACGGATCAACAGGCGAGGTGTTGCGCGAGTGTTCTGGACACGACCAACTGGTTACGTCAATCGAGTTTTCAAACGATCGGCGACGGCTGACGACCGTATCGGCTGACGGCTTGGTCTGTGTTTGGGGACTCGATGATTTGAAGGATCTTATTGGCCAACGAGGCATATTACGCGGCGTGACGTTTTGTCATGACGGTGCTGATTTGATCGTCACTCAGTTGGCAGACGGTATCGAAACACCTTTGAAAGTGGGAGATCGCGTTCGCGGAATCCGATCTGACGACGGAACGATCGAAACGTTCACAAGCGTGGCACGATTCCTACGTGCACTTTCACTTCGAAGTGTCGACGCGGAAGTGACGTTGGCAATCAATCGTGGTGGGGTGGAACAAACTTTGTCCGTGGTGCTTGTGCAAGCAACCGATGAGCGAAAACCCTTGTTGTTGTTGATTTTGACTCGTGAGAATCAACTTGGTTCGCCGTCCTGGTTGGCTTGGTCACCGCATGGCCCGTTTGATGCGAGTGACAAAGCGATTCAGGAACGCGCGGGCTGGCATTTTAATGACGACTCGCCCGAGGGCGCCATTCGATTTGCGCCATTGTCCGAGTATCGACCGAGATTTTTTGGTCGCGGGTTGATTGATGCGGTGCTTCGAGAGGGTCGAGTGCCAGCGGTTTGGCCACCACCGGTCAAGCCAACGATTTCAGGAACGGTGACGGGAGCGAACCAGGTCGAACACTTCGCGGAAGGCCGATCGTTCACGCTACCAGAAGGTTATCTCCAATCGATGCGTTTTCTGATTGATGATGTGCCCGCCAGTTCAATCGAGTCGGTGAGAGCCACAACGATTTTGGGTGATGCCTTTGACTTCGAACCATTAGCGACCGATCCCAGCATTTGGCAGGCGAAGTGTGACTTTCGAATGAACCCGGGAACGCTCACGGTGATTCAATTGGCGGTGCGTGGTGATTCAATTGTCGATGGTGTTTACGAGAACGTGTGGCAGATCAAGGTGCCTCGGCAATTACCCGATGCCGCGAAAATGCTACCGAAGTTGGACTGGGTATCGCACGATGTTCGCAATGAGATCACAACGCCTGATCAATGGGATGGCGACTTATCTCTGTCGATCATTGGTCGGGTGGACGCGGATTCGGTTGATGCGGCGGGAAGAATCTACGTCGAAATCGCTGCGGAGGGCAAAGAGCCCGTGCAACAACCGGTCAAATTAAGCGACACGAAGGACAATCTTTTTAAAGGCACCATTCAGCTTCCCCTGGGCCGGCACTTGGTCACGCTGGTTGCCAAGAAAGGTGATCTGGAAAGTCGAAGTTCAACCGTATCCATCAATCGTATTGATCCCCCGCAGGTCAAGCAGTTGCAAGCAAAAGTGAACGCAACCGGGATGGCCAGCGCGATTGCGATGGTGCGAAGTCCAAAGGTGCCAACCAAGTCGAATGTAGGTGTTGCCGTTGAAAGCGTCCGTTTTGATCACATGCCGATCACGATTGATCCGGTTGCAAATCGACCGGATCACTACCGCATCCGAGTTGATGACATTCCGTTGACGGACGGGGTCAACCGGATCGCGTTTGAATTACGTGACCAAAATCGTGCGTCGCGGGGACCGGTTATCACGCAGATCAAGAATGCCAATTCCAAGTCGCCACCGCGATTGTTGGTGCAGCTGCAGAGAACGACGGCGGTCAATCGTGATGCAATTGATTTCAGTATTCGTGCGACCACCGATGGCGATCTGGATTGGATTCGGGTCACCGCAGACGGTCAAACCATCCCCACGGTGGCACCGCGATTGGCCAGTAAGGACACATCGGTGCTCCGGGCATTCGTGCCGCTGCAGTACGGTCAAAATCGAATCGTGGTGACCGCGGTGGACAAAGCGGGTCGGTCGAGTCAATCGATCCATGACGTTTCCCGCATCCAGCCGCCCATTCGGCTCGTGTTTGATTCGGTCATCAATTCAAAGGATCAGCGATTTGCCATTCAAACGACCGGCGGACAACTTGGCACCGATGCGGCAACCGGCACTGCTGAAATCACCGTGCGTGGTCGGATCATTAAAGGCGATGTCTCGAAACAGCGTCTGAGATCGATTCGCGGTTGGGTCAACGGATTTTTGCAGTCGGTAGCGACGCTCCAGTCACCATCGGACGATGAGGATCTTTTGTTTTCAAACAACGACGTGTTGCCCTTTGAGTTGCCTCTTACGCTGACGTCAAAGGATTCTGTGGTCCGATTCGACCTTCCCGATTTGCCGGAGTCGGAAGATTCGGTGGCTCGCATTCGCATCCAGTGCGCCAACCCGAACAACGATCAAACGCTTCATTTGATGGCGATCAACACCGAGCTCAATTTGCGGCAGCGAAAGCGTTTTGAAGCCGAAGTCTTGAAAGCGTTTCAGATCAAGAACGGGACAGCACCCGCGTTTGCCAACGTGATTACGGGTGGTGGTATCTATCCGACGCTGACCGGACCAGTTCGCAGTGATGGGATCAAGCAATTGATTCAGAAGTGCAAGCTGCAAACCCGCGGTGGCAACGGTCGCAGTGATGTTGTGATGCTCTATTTTCAAGGCCAAGAGATCCGTGGCAAGGAAGGCCGCTTTGGGTTGGTGACACATGATGTCCGGGCCGAGCTTCTCAAAGACCCTTCGATGGTTTGCAGTGATTACTTGGGTCGCCAGTTTGATCAGATTCGTGGAGCTCACGTGGTGTTCTTAGATGTGGAGCCGCACGCCGACAGTCAGCCGGCACCTTCAGCGGGTGACCCGCGTCATCCAACGCTTGGTGTCATGCGGTTGGCCAATCGACAAGACAACGGAAAAACGAATCCAAAATCGAGTGAGGAAACCGATAACGTGAAGATGCTCAGCCAACTTCAAGAGCTGCTACCGGAAGTGGAACGTTTGATTGACTTGGCCAATCAAATGCGAAAAAACCAGCCGCGTGAACAATTGGTGTTTCAAGACACCATTCCGCCCGACCTTAGCCAACTACGCATCGGTGGTGGATGAAAACGCTTTACAGCAATAATGCTGGAAGCACGGACGCAAGATCTCGGCTACAAGCTGGGGGTGAGCGAGTCCTGACCGGTTTGGGAAAGTTCCGGTTTGAAACTCGCGATACTCACGAATCGTTATCCGAGCCCATGACATCAACGATTGCTGACCACGCGGCACCATCTTTGGTGCCAACCAAGTCAATTGTCATTGTTTGAGTTGTTCACGGACACGATCTCGTTCGACTTCGGTTGACCAGCGATCGAGTTTTTGCAGCATCCGGCGCGTTCGTTCGGGATGATTTGTCGACACGTCGCTTGATTCTGGGTTGTCGTTTGGTAGGTCAAACAGCACGGGATTACGTTGCGAGTCCTTCGGATTGATCGATCGGGAAACGTAGGGTTTAACCAGCTTAAAATTCCCTTCTCGGATTGCCGCATTATGCGTGTAGTTGGGAATGCCTCGATTCCATTGCCAAAACAAATCACGTGAGACGGCGAGAGGTTGCCCACGCAAAAGCGCTGACAGATTTATCCCATCGATGGGTAGATGTCCTTCGTAATGGACTCCACATAAATCCAGAATGGTTGGAAACAAATCAACAAAGTGAATTGGTTCTTCCCTGACACCGGGATTGAGTTGGTTCGGCCAATGGAAGAAAAGCGGAACCTGGATACCGCCCTCGTAGACCTGGTACTTGGTGCCTCGACGCTGTCCATTGAATCGCTGGCCTGTTAACGGATCGGGACCGTTGTCACTGGCAAAAATAACGAGCGTCGTAGAGCTTTGACCAAGTCGATTGACTTCGTCGAGTAATTCGCCAATTCCCTTGTCCATGACTTCAATCATCGCGTAGATCGTTGCCGTCGATTCATCGAAACCTTTTGCTTGATAAAACTCAATGAGTTCAGCGGGTGCCTGCAAAGGTCGATGTGGTGCATAGTGCGCGAGGTGCAAAAAGAACGGTTGGTCCTGATGCCGGCGAACAAAGTCGATTGCCCTTTGCGTCAGTTCATCGGTCAGATAGCCGTCACACGCTTCCTTTGACTGGCCATTGATGTCCAAGCGAAAGTCGAAATAGGAATTGGGACCGATGAATCCAACGAATTCATCGAAACCTCGTTCCAGTGGATGAAATTCCGATCCCATACCACAGTGCCACTTACCGATCAGGCCGGTCGCATAGCCTTCATCTTTTAGTACGTCGGCGATGGTGGTTTCATCCAGTCGCAATCTGGTCAAATCTGGAAAGCGTTCTTGATTGAGTGTGACGACGCCGGTTCGATGAGGATAACGACCGGTCAGCAAAGCAGCCCGAGCGGGCGCACAAACGCATGATCCGCTGTACGCGTTGTGAAATCGAACACTCGACTGAGCCAATCGGTCTAGATTTGGCGTTCGTGTCAATCCACCGTTTCGAAACGACAGATCCGCTTTGGTCAGATCATCGGCCAGAATCAGGATGACGTTGGGCCGCGCACTCGCAATCGAAATATCATGTTCACGTGGTGGCGACTGGGCGAAACCGTGTGATGCAGCGTTCCATCCCATCACGTGCAAGCCAACCAGATGTAAGACGATTGCTAGCGGCAGGATAGAACGCATTGGATTGCTCCCGTCATGATTTGCGAAGTTCATCAGCCAGTTCGCGCTAACTGCGAACTGGTCGAAAAGACACGCTATTGGGGACGCGCCGCACGGCTCGATTGATCAGTTCATCTTTGCGATGGTCTTTTTCACAGTTTCAGCCGAGTGCCGAAACGCGTCTTGCTCATCGGCTGATAACTCGGGGTGCAGCACTCGCGTCACACGGGCGGCACCAATCACGGCGGGCAACGACAAGCAAACATCGTTGATACCCAAAAACCCATCAATGGCCACACTGACCGGCATTGTATGTCGCAAGTCATAGGCAATGCTATCAAGGATCAGGGTGGTCGCCAAAGCGATGCCATAGCACGTATGTCCTTTGCGCTTGTATACCTCATAACCCAACTGCACGGTTTCATCGAAAAGTCGGCGAGCCGTATCGGTGGGATAGAATCGTTCGCCTCCCGTCATTGCGACCGAGTGGGCCGCAAACTGAGTGTCGCCGTGTTCGCCCAAGATGTAGGCTCGAATGTCTTCGCTGTGGATTTGAAGTTCCGCTGACAGTAAAGAACGGTAGCGAACGCTGTCGACCAACGTGCCGGTACCAATGACGCGGCTGGCGGGAAATCCCGAGAGCGATATCGATGCAAAGGTCAATGCATCAACCGGGTTGGTGACCATGATCAAAATGGCATCGGGGCTTGCCTGGGCCAGTGGACCGATCCACTCTTTGAGCATCGGTAAATTTGCCTCCGCCATGTCGAGCCGTGACCGACCTTTGAGATCAAAGGGCACCGACGCGGTAAACACAATCACGTCGCTGCCGCTGGAACCATCGATATCGCCTGCATAGATATCCATGTTGCTGTTCTGAAGCGCCAGTGCATGACGCAAATCCATCGCTTCGCCTTCGGCTTTCTCGCGCGATCGGTTGACCAAGCAGAGTTCGTTGCCAATTGGATTGATGGTCAATGCGTAGGCAATCGCGGTTCCGACGCGTCCCATGCCAACAATGGTGATTTTCATGGGAATCGCAGCGTACCGATGATTTCTTGAATCGACGATGCGGAAAGTTCGCGGACGGCTTGGGGCAACGCGTCTAGGATTTTCATGGAAATGGTGGGATCAAAGTAATTGGCTGTCCCGATTTGAATGGCACTAGCACCCGTGACCAGAAATTGCATGACATCATCTAGGTTTGACACGCCACCGATACCGATGATCGGAATGTCAACGGCGGCATGCACTTGATGCACACAACGAAGCGCGATGGGCTTGATGGCGGGACCGCTCAGACCGCCGACACCGTTGCCCAACATGGTGGTTTGTTTTCGCCAGTCGACCGCCATCGCCAAAACTGTGTTGATCAAACATACCGCATCGGCGCCGCCATCGGCAGCGCCACGGGCGATGTCGGCGATTCGGGTAACGTTGGGGGTTAGTTTTGCCAAGATTGGTAAATCGCATGCTTGGCGAGCCGACTGAACAACCTTACGGCATGCCGTCGCATCGGTCCCAAAATCGACGCCGCCGCTCACGTTGGGACACGACAGATTCAATTCAATGGCGGCGATGCCTTCGCAATATCCCAATCGCTCGGCAAGCTGTGTGAAATCGTCGACGGTGCGGCCCGCGATGCTGACGATTGTTGCGGTATCGATCGCAGTCAAATAAGGCAAATGGTGCTCGACAAATGCGTCAACGCCATCGTTGTCCAGTCCAATCGCATTGAGCAGCCCCGCCGACGTTTCGACAGTCCGCCACGGTGCATTGCCAATGCGTGGTTGAGCGGTGATCGTTTTGGGAAGAATGCCGCCAAGACGTGGCAGGTCAACGATCCCCTGCATTTCTCGCGCGTAGCCGAACGTGCCCGAGGCGACCAGGATCGGGTTTTTTAGATGCAATCGATTCAGCGTGACCGCGCAGTCAATTTCGGTGGTCGCAATCGCCATGTTGGATCAATCGAGTTTGAATTTGATGCATCAGTTGTTTTGCGACGTGGGATTTGCTGCCGGTGATGGCTTCGATGACGCGACCTTCTTCATCAAGCAGCTCAACTGAATTATGGTCGGCATCGATCGCTTCGGGACCGTTACTGACCATCAAGTCGCAGTGCTTTTTTTCGAGCTTGACCGTCGCACGGAATCGATGATCGTCGGTTTCCAATGCGAAACCAACCACCCACTGATCCTCGCGTTTGCGTTGACCTAGTGTCGCGATCACATCGGGTGTTTCAAGTAATTCCAGCGTGACCGGTCGTCCCGTTTTGGCCATTTTGGATTCCGCGATTTGCCGTGGTCGATAATCGCAGGGAGCCGCCGCACCGATGGCGCCATCGCAACGTTCAAAGCACTCGCCGGCGGCCGCCAGCATCTGATCGGTTGTGGTCACGGAGATGACGGTGGCTGCTGGTGGATAGGACACCGACACCGGACCGGAAATCACAGTCACATTGTGTCCCAGTTCGATGGCGGCTTCCGCCAAGGCCACACCCATTCGACCGCTTGATGCGTTGGTCAGATAGCGCACCGGATCGAGATACTGCCGCGTCGGGCCGGACGTGATGAGAATGTGATGCGGGCGATTCAAACCGACCCCGACGAGTCTTCCGCAGCGGCTTCGCCAATGATGGCCGAAAGCCGATCGGATTCAATATTCATTCGTGCCGCTGCAAGGGCGAACAGGCGTTTTTCCGACTCATCCAATTTGCCATCGGCGGCCATCATGCGGATCAAGTCTTTCAAACAAGCGACACGGTCTTCATCTTCAGCGGGAAGCTCCAACACAGCATCGTCTTTGAGTCCTGCTTGCAGAGCCGCTTGCAGGTCGGCTTGTCCCAAGCCTAATTCGACGCATCGATCGGCCAATAGATTGACTTCACGTTGTCCTATTGATCCATCAGCGACCGCCATCACAACCAAGTTGCGAAGGTGTCGCTGTCGTCGGGTGTAGCTGACCTCACTCACAATCGAATCAACTCCTATTCTGCCAATTCCAATTGAATGCCACCGACAAACCGAGCGGTTAAGTTGTAAAGCACGGCCGCAATGCCGCCACCAAGAAAACCAAACACGGCAAACATGACGGGCATCATAACGAACATGACCGCGGAAATTCCCACGCTGGCCGCGGCTGCACTGCTGCCATCCAAGCCCGTATTGCCTAGAGTGGCCAAGCCCATAAAGACGCCGACAAAAAGGCCGTACAGCAGTCCAAAGATTGCGTACATAACCGCACAGATTTTGGCTGCCGAAAGCACACCCACGCGTCGCATCATGACAGACCGACCGGCACCTAAAACGGTTGTCGCTTCGTTGGTCGTCGCGGCGGCCTGATAAGGATTACCTGATTCCGCGTCCATGTGCTGGGCTCCCGGCGAGTGATCGGCACGTCAGTATTAGCTGAGTATATCGTGCCGACTCATGAGTGTTCGAGCGTCCGCAGAACACTGGAACCCATTGCTCAGGAAAATCAGAGAAGGCCGTCCTTTTCCAGTATTTCCTTATATTGATCGCGTTCGCGACGTGTTGCTTCGAGGTCAAAAATCAAATACTTCATGTCCAGCCGAAGTTGTGACAAGGCTTCCTGCACCAAATTCAAGATCCGACGGCGACGGGTGCTGCATTCGACCACGCGGGCCAGTGCGGGTGCGACGGCATCGCGATAATGCGTTGGTAACGAATCAATGGCTTTGACCATTTCCTTCAGTTCGGCCGGCGTTTCGTCGTTGAACTTGGCGGTGCTGGCGGCGAGGTTGCTCATGGACGAACCTTTGCAGAGGGATTCTTGGAAGCGAGGAGATTGAAACGGGCCTTGGCGAGGCGTCGTTTCATGATGAGCCTTCCATTGCGAGTCCGATGCCAGACATCCGGTCGAGCGGCCTTTTGAATTCGTAAGTCGTTCTCTAGCAGGGGTTTGCGACTGGATTGATCCAATGATTCGCAAAGTCAACGTGGTGATTTGGCATCATGAAAATGGTCTGTCTGTCGAACCTAAGACTTGGTATGTCAAGCACTTAAGTTTAATCAGTTCGTCGGCCAGGGTGATGTCGTGTTGACGCATCATGAGGAGGTGATGCCGCGACACCGTCCTATTGCGACACCGCGGATTGTTCAGCTGAACGCATGTTGGGTCAACGATCCGATGACACGTCCCACGGGTTTCTCAGTGTTTCGCCTCAGCGATGAATCGGCTGTGACGAGTGGGAAAGCTGTCGCGAGATGGATTTGGCTGGCAACGGCAATGATCTTTTTTGCCAATCCGGCAGCAGGACAGTTGTTGGACCGGCTCGATGCGTATCCGCCGCGTTGGTCACTAGGCGAGAACGATTGTGATAGTCGGATTGTCGACCATGGTCATCAGCGAGATCCTGCAGCTTCCGGTCAAGCCTGTGAGATACTGACGCTCAAAAATGACCGTGGCACTCGCGCTCTTTTGCTTTACCCGATTGAGCCAACGCGGATCATCGATGAACTCACCGCATCGGTTGCCATCAAGTCGGTCCAGACCGGACTTTCCATAGGTTTCCGAGTTCGCTACCCGCATTTGATTGATCCCAAAACGCGACGACCCGCGGCGACGTATGTCTTCGGAGCGCGTTCGCGAAGAGCGGGCGAGTTCCAGCGGATTGGGGTGGGAGCCATCAATGGGTTGCTCAAGCTGCGGACGATCTCGATGCGGAATCGTTATGGTGCGACCGCTGATGTCAGCACACCGTACGCGGACGCAGTTGTGATCGATGCCTATTGCGGACCGGGCAACACCAATGTGGCGTTGGACGACCTCAAGATCGATGCGATGGTACCCGTCGGCAATAGTCGCGGGGTCGATCTTGACCTTTCTCGGTCAGTTGCGATGCGCCCGGTGGATCAGAGCGAGCTTAGGCCTGGACGCCGTCTTGTGTCGCCATTCGCGGCTGCCCGAGTGACTCGAATTCTTCAGCACCAGGGCGAACCACTGCCGTGGATTCGATCGTTGGGTTTTGACGCGATCTGGACCTCTGAATTCCCCAGTGTGGATTTACTGCGAGAAGCAATCCTTACTCGGATGCAAATCTATTCGCCCCCACCGACCGCACCCGATGCGGGTGTTGAGGATTTGCTGGATCCCATTGCTGCTTGGGTGATCGGCGCGGATCTACCGATGGACAATGAACACCGGAATGAGATGCAGCACCGAATTGATCACGCACAAGCGCTGCCAGCGCGTTGGCAGCGGCCCACGATCGGATTTCCTGTGGAATCGTTTCGCCACTATGGCGGACAGCTGGATGGTGTTGTTTTGGAGTTGCCGCCCCTGATTCGGGGAATCGCTAGCACCGCAGTACGACGTGGTCGGCAAAATCAACTTCGACGCGTCGGCGCGGCCTCCGTCGCGGTCAGCGTGTCTTCAGAGCCCCCAGCGATCGCGGTAAGTCAAACCAATGTGATCGCCGGTCAAATTGGATCACCCCAGTGTGAGCACGTCCATTGGCATGCGGTTTGGCGATCGGTCATCGATTCATTAGCCGATATACCGCAGGCCATTTGGTATCGATCATCGCGTTCGCTGACGTCGGGTTTGACGCTTGATCAAAATCGAGCGTTGGCGTTGAGCTACATCAATCGACAAGTTGCATCGCTCGAAAGTTGGATCTCGAGTGGCGTTGCTGATCCGATTCCCATTGCCACTTCGGAGACACATGTTGGCTATCGAGTCGTCTCCGGTGCAACCAATTTGTTGTTGTTGACGTCATCACGCTTTCGAAACGATCAGGTGTTGGCGGGTGATGGTGAAGCGGTATCAATTGCGCTAGCGCCTGAAGATCAAGGCAAGTTGATATGGCGATTGACCCATTTCTCGGCTGAGCGGATCACACCGCGAAACGATGTCAACGGCACCTCAATCGAGATCGTTTCGCCAGATGTTGTCGAGGTGATCGCGATCAGTGATGACATTGCCGAAGGGGGTCGCTTGGCAGAATCGCTCTCTCGATTTGCAAATCAAGCCGCGACGGATCGGCTGCAAATGGTCCGTGATGATCATCGACGCTCACAATCAGCATGGCAAACCGCTATGGCGGCACGCGTGGTTCGTCAATCACCACCGACTGAATTGTTCCGCGTGAGCGAACAGAGCATCGACGATGCATCATCACGTTTGAACGGCCGTCAAGCCGAGACAAGTCTGCGTTTGTCGCGTCGGGCTGATGCCTGGACCGTTCGCACACGTTGGATGCTGAGTGAGGCGCTGCGTGTTGCGGTCGATGGTGATCCCGATTTTCGACTCTGGAGCTCACCACCGTTATTGGCGGGCAATCTAGAAACCCAGGTTGCTTGGATGCCGCTGATGGCAGACCGGTCGGTTGACGGAAGTTGGAGTCGTCGTCAATCAACCGACCCGATGGGCGCGAGCGGCTGGGGTCCCAATCTATTGGCGGGTGGAAGTCTTGATCGCGGCGATCAATTGGAACGCAGTGGATGGTCATTTGGCCAGCGGTCGTTGCAATCGACGACCACCGAAGCCAGTTGGACCGATCGTGGATCCTTTGCGGGTCGTGGCGCGTTGGCAGTTCGGGTCACGCCCCAGCACGATGAGCGTCTTCCCGGCGGTTACGAAGGCACGGCGTTAATGGTAGCCACACCATCGGTCGGTCTTTCAGCCGGCGATGTGGTTCGCGTGGATGCGATGGTGCGTACCATTGGATTTGGGCAACCCCACTCCGGATTGCTGGTGCATGACACCTTAGGGACGCAATCGCTTGGAATCTTGGTACGAGAACGTCCCGATTGGACTCCCGTCACCTTGTGGCGGAGCGTTCCTGATGGAGGCGACCACGCATTCAAGGTGATCTTCGAAGTGTTGGGAGGCGGCGAAGCTTTGATTGATGAAATCCAGGTTCGCCGCTGGGAACAAGCGAGTTTATGACTGATAGTTACAACCTCGCTTGAGCAACACCGCGATCAGACCGCGACGGGCATTGGTGCGACTTGATACGCGCGATTGCGGAACAGGAACTCGATGATGTTGCCTTCGTGTGGCTGCAACCAATTGAGTCGATTGGTTGGCATCGGACCAATGTTCAGACGATCAATGTCGACGCAACGACCGGCTTGCTCAATGAAGCCGTCATCGGCGGTAATGACCGTGCCGACAAGCGTCGATCCGATTCGTTTGAGCATCTGATCTTGCGGGCACTCGACCACGCTGACAAACGGGAACATGTACTCTTTCATCGCAACGCCGCGATCAGGCGAATCCGCATGCACGACCATCGGCCGCAAGTACGCACAATGTTCACGTTCGATCAATTTGTCGCCGTAGTCGGCCGTCATGTCCGTCACGCCAGCCTCTTGCAGGTCTTGTTTGACCATGGCATCGGTACCTGTCGCCATGGCTGGTACCGTAAAGGCTGCCAATTGTGCATCGGGGTCACTGGGCGAGCTCACATCAACGGGACCGATCTTTTCAGCGATGGCCTGAGCGATTTCTCGCGTGTGACGACTCGCCCAAATGCCGCTGCAATTGATGCAAGACCGTCCTGAGTTGCTCAAAACGCTCTCGACCATCACATCCAAAAACATTTCCCAGTCATCGACGACATCGTCGCCGATCAGGATTTTGGAAAAACCGGGACCGTGCGCTTGCACGCGCGGGTTGCCTTCATGCTGTGCGACGGTCTGGGCACTGCCAAAGATCATGCTGCGGGGCGCCTTTGTCATGATGGCACCACCCGTATCGTGTCCACCGGGATACAGACCGAAGGCATCGGCAGGTACGCCCGCTTCGATGAATGCACTGATCATTCGGTAGGGCGTCCAAGGCTCTTGCGAGCCCGGCTTCAGG
>JBCCJB010000053.1:0-15473 GCA_039028015.1 Planctomycetota bacterium | reverse complement strand
GTCGTAGTCCACCATGCGATCACCGTCATGCACCGAACCGACTCCAAAACACTTATGTGGCGAAAGCCAGCTACAACCACCGGTTGACCCGCTAAAGTCCTCGGGTGGGGCGATGTTGCGGTGACGCGTGAAATCAAAGCCAAAGACGTTGCTTCTGCCGTAACGTTCGCCTTCGTACTCAAAGCGATCCGCTCCTTTGCCACCGACTAGCTTATCCTGATGAGCACGACCGCGGGCGTAGTCAGCCGCTAACGACATGCCAAACAGGTAATCGTTTCCATCCTGTCCATAAAGTTCATCAACGTGGCGACCACCGTAGAGCGAGTCGTTGCCATTTCCACCGTAGAGTTTGTCGGGACCGCCTTCGCCATACAGCCGATCGTGGCCGTCCCCACCCCAGATCTGATCGGCCCCTGAATCACGGTGAAAGTTCTTCACGTTACTTGGCACTATTTTGCGGTGATAAAAGGGAATTTCTTCTTCGGTCCCATTGCCACCGAAAAGCACATCGTTTCCCGAAGCACCAGAAATGCGATCATTCCCTTTGCCGCCCCAAATCCGATCGTTGTCATCGCCACCGTAAAGCGAGTCATTTCCATAGCTTCCATAGATTTCGTCCTTTCCGGCACGTCCAAAGATTCGGTCGTTGCCGTAGCTTCCGTGTAGCTCGTCATTTCCACGTCCACCATCGATTCGATCGTTGCCAAAAAACCCATGGATAACGTCATTCCCATCGCGGCCATACAGTGAGTCATTCCCGACGTTCCCGGAAATTGAGTCATCGCCATAGCCACCGTAAATTCGATCGTTGCCGGGACCGCCATAGGCCCGCATCGGAATATGAGATTGGTTATTGATTTTGTCACTTCCAGACCCGCCGCTGACTTGGAGTTCAAGGCCTGCCAGATCTTTTGAGGTTTGCGGATCGTGGCCTCCGCGATCGGTCAGTCGGAATGAATCGTTACCATCGCCGCCATTGAAGACGATCTTATGCACACGATCGATGTCCACGTCCCTTCTCCGCGTGATCGTGGCTCCGTTGCTGTAACGAGTCTTCAGTTCCACTTCAATTGCGTTGTCCTCCAAAACCACCATGGCTGTATCGGCGTGGTCACTGCCTTGAATGGTGAGCAGCCCGCTGGCGGCGTTGAATCCCACATCGGCGGCCATGAGTTCTCGCTTTTGTAGGTTTTCCAGTGTGAGTTTGCGTGGCTGGCTCATTTGATTTCCCTTCGAATGTGAGTGAAACAAAACCCGCGACTTCCGGGCTCGCACTCAGGTAGTCCGCCCTGTGACACATCACGAGATTTTTTCTCGGCATGTGCTGGTCAGCCCGATGATGCGCGAGCAAAATCCCGTGTTGCACGAAGCAGACTTTTAGTCAACGCCCACGCGGGGAGATTCAAATTGAATTCGCGGACGACGATCAGCGATGCCGAATTGAGTGTTCGGCTGGACCAACTATCGACATGTTGGATGACCGTCGAAAAAGCCAAAGCCGCCGCCATCGGACCCGCGGAAGGCTCCACATTGCTGGCACGCCAAGACCTGCTGAATCGCTATCAACGCCCGATCTACCGATATCTGCTTGCGACCGTCAAAGACGAAGATCTGGCTGATGATCTGATCCAGAAATTTGCCGTGCTTGTCTTGGAAGGCCGCCTGCACCGGGCCGACGCGGACAAAGGCAAGCTCCGCAAATATCTGAAAACGATTGTGCTCAATTTGGTGCGTCAGCATGTTCGTGAATCCCCCGGTGCGGTCGCCCTACCCGATGATGTCGCTGCGCGAACTCCCGATGATCGAGACGGCTTCTCGGATCATTGGCGGCAAGACCTCATCAACACGACGTTTGAGCGATTGACAAAAAAACATCCGGTTCAGGGTCGGCTTCTACGTTTGCGAGCCAGACAGCCTGAACTGACCTCGCGCGAATTAGCCGAGGCTTATCAAGACAAATACGGCAGCGCGATCACGCCGGCGAACGTTCGCAAATCGGTTCAGCGCGGCAATCAATCCTTTGGCCAGACCATGGTTGGCCTTGTCCAAGATTCTTTGGACCAGCCTGATCCGGCAGGACTTCGTGCGGAGCTGAAAGAGCTCGATTTGCTTAAGTTCTGCAAGGATTTTCTGGAGACCTGAATCCGTTTGTCACACCCGGCACTACCTGACAGTGCCGACGGAGTGACCCACATGATGACTTCTGCTCGGCGACGTTTCCACGCCGATCCACTCGCAGGAGTCCGCCATGCCCACGCTCAAATCAAACGCGCGACGCCAAAGCCGCAAAAGCTTTTCAAATCGTCAACATCGGTTTGAGTCGCTGCAGCCCCGGCAGATGATGGCTGCCGACGCGATCATGTCCGCTGACTCGCCGCAGGCTGAAGAGATTGCTCCCACCCAGGCTGCCCAAGTCTGTCACCAATCAGCCAATGCAGGTCAGGCTGACCAGAGCTCATCAACACGAGCGCATCAGGATGTTCGCATCGGACCAGACTTTGAGGCGATCGCCGAACAACTCAATGAACAGTTCATCGCATCATTTCGGACTCTGTTCGAATCGGAAGAGGCTTTTCATGAGATTGCCCAAGCCAGTTTCGGTGATGACTACGACGTTTTCGCTGCCGAGCAGTTCCGTCGTGCTTTGCAAGCCAACGACACATCGATCCTACCAAGCGTCAAGTTTGTCGATCCGATGACGCTGAATGAGATTCCGCTTCAATCAGATCAGCCGACGGGAAGCCAAGTCACTTATAACTTGGGTGCCTATATCGAACACAAACAACTTGTGTTGTTATCAACCGACTTGATTTCCAATCCCATTTTGATGCAGCAAGTGCATTTGGAGGAAATCGGTCATCACCTTGACGCAACCATCAATCAAGTCGATGCAGCCGGCGACGAAGGTGAGATGTTCCGACGGTTGGTCTTGGGCGAATCGTTGGACGACAGCGAAATCCAAGAGATTCAAAATGAGGACGATCGAGGAGCGATTAAAAGTAATAATGAGATCGTTGAAACCGAGTATTTCAGCTTTCGTGGGACGATTCGCAGCATCGGAAACACGTTCGGTCGCGCGGCCTCATCGGCCTGGAACAGCACGGTCAATGCCTTCGGTTCGATGGGGAAAGGACTCTACAAAGCGGTCTACGAAGGCGGCCGAAACGCACTCCGCGGGGATTTTCGCGCTGCATTCAATGATCTCAAAGACGGTGCCCGCATGGCCACATTTCAAGCAGCCGGCAACCTGGCCAACGGCGCAGTTGCAGCAGCCAAAGGAATCGCCGATGCCCACGCTGCGCTATTGCCAGGACGTGCCGGTGATGCAGCACGCTCCGTGATCGATGCCGCTTCGGACGCCACTGGGACGGTATTTGATGGCGCGATTCAGATTGCAGACACCATCGCTTCAGGAACCGCCGAAACGATTCGCGAATCGGTCGCCGATGTGACCCGCGTTATCGAAAGTGCCGCAAAAGGCAATGTTAAAGATGCGTTGGAACAGCTGGCAAAGACACCATTGAACCTCGTGGTCAATGAGCTAGGCCAACGTTTTGATCTGGATGCGATTACGACCCACATGGCCACGGACTTGCTCAACGCCCACTTAGCGCCGCTGTTTGCACAGTTTGGAACCGCCCGCAAACTACGCTCCGAGGAGATCTCGCACCTGGAGAAGGTTTTTGGCCGAGATATCAAAGGTGGACTGAATTACGACTTGATTCGCATTTACGAAGATAACCATCTCGCAACCCATATCGGAATGCTCTCCCACGTCGTTGGGAATAATATATATTTCAATCAATCAATCGACATGAGCAAATCCCATGACGTTCATTTGCTGACTCACGAGGTGGCTCACGTTTGGCAAAGTCAACAGGCTGGCAATGACTACATCCACGATGCGGTTGCAGCACAGGTTCTTTTCAAACGGCTTGGCTCAGACGCTTACGATACCGTAAACGATTTCCTGGATGGTAAATCCTTTCGGGAGATGAACCGCGAACAGCAGGCCGAGATCATCGCCGACATCGGCGATGTCGCAAGTCAATACACGAGCTTTGACGATGCGGTGTCGCCGAGCAATCGATTGAATCTCAAGGAAGAATTTGAAACAGCGCTGCAAATTGGCTTGTCCAACCGACTGTACGAATATCCCTCGATCACGCTGACCGACCAGCATGTCGAACAACTCATTGGCATTTGGCGTGGCTTAAAAACCGGCGAGGGTCTCGGTGAAATGGGAACACTATTTCCATCGTTTGCCATCGGATCGGATCAATCACGGACGATGATTTCAGCGGCCGCAGCAAATGGTGATCATCCCGCATCACCACAGGTGTTGGAGTTTGTCGCCAAAGCGTTGCACTTTCTCGGCAATCGATCGCAAGGCGAGCTTAATTTCAATGCCAAAACTCAGACCGTCACCATTAACGGTGGTGAGTTGCAAGACACCCTCGGAGTCCACTACACGCATGGCACCGTCGAATTCTCATTAGCGACAAAGACGCATGACGGGACCACCAATCTAAACACACTTTCGGTCCCGCTGCATCAAGTTCGACGCATCGTATTCAATGGCAACGACGGTCATGATCGGCTTCACGTCACCCAGGGTTTCATTGATCTCAATTCATATTGGTTTTTGCCAAAGGCGCAGCTTCAGGCACTCATGCGTGCGATGCCATCGGTGAGCCACCACCAGATTCGCTTCTTCGGTGGTGACGGTGATGACGTCATGACCAATCGATCGATGGTGTCATCGTACGCTCGAGGCGGCGCCGGCAACGATTCACTGTACGGCGGGTCAAGCCGTGACTCGATCTTCGGTGATAACGGGAATGACTGGCTTGATGGTGGCATCGGGAGTGACTGGCTCTACGGTGGCCAGGGCGATGATACGTTGCTGGGACAGTCGGGCAACGACCGACTCTATGGTTCGTCGGGTCATGACAAGATCTTTGGCGGCACCGGCAATGATTACCTCAGCGGCTTCTCCGGTGATGACCTTTTGCAAGGCGGTTCAGGCAACGATCGTCTTTATGGTGGGACGGGTGTGGACAGCCTGTTCGGTGAACGAGGAAATGATTACCTCAGCGGCGGTGACAATGACGGCAGTAAGGATCGCCTCGTCGGAGGTGCGGGCGCCGACCAGTACGAATACGACCGAGCATTCGGCAAGATTTACAAGAATGGGCGCTGGGTCTACGACTGGTACAACCGAGACACACCTGAGGGTTTTTCAACGCGTCAACTGGATCAAGTAATCAATCGTTCCTGATCGTAGCCAGCACATCATCGTAGCCAGCATATTCCTATGTGCTGTCCCTCCTCCCGTCGGCACACCTCGGCGTGCTGACGCTTGTCTTTGGTTGCGGCATTACGTTGGACACACGGAGTATGTCGTCTACAGATGCTTCAAAAAAGATTCACCGCGAGACCGACTTCCCAATCTTCGGTGGTACGAAGCACGTCATCTTGGATCGCCTCATCCAAGGCAACGAGTGATTCGCCGGTTGCGTCCCGGCTGACTTGTGAATCGTGATCGCCTCGATTGATTGCATTAATGATCAACAACGCGTCCAGCGGTGATGTGACCCCATCGCCATTGACATCAGTGGCCTCGCGAACATCACTCAATGCCGCAACCGATTCTCCGGCGGCATCACCGCGATTGAGCCGGTTAATGACCAGCAACGCATCGAGCGCGGTCACATTCCCTTCACCGCTAACATCCAAACGCAACTCCGATTCAGCCGAAGGAAACACAAAGTCGCGTTGGGCGACCGTTTCGCTGGTCACGACCAGTTCGGTCGCCGCCACATCAAGGCGGATGATGGTCGTCGTGCTGGGCAGGGAATATTCCGGTGGCTGCCCAACGGCGGCGATGTTGGAATACAAGCTTGTCACCGCGACTTCGGAAAATCCATCGCCATCGACGTCGGTGACGACAAGGTCTGATGGCACGCTTACGTCAGTAACGGTGGCAATGGATCGGAATCCTCCTGAGCCGTTGCCTACTAAAAGCTCAATCGCCTCGGAGCCTTGAGCCGCAATTGCGATATCAACAAGCCCGTCACGGTTAAAATCACCGACATCGAAGGCTGTCGAGCCCGATACGACCGCAGTTCGCGAAACCTCGTTTAGATTCTCATCAAAGGTGATCATCTGGCCCGTTGTCGACAGTGTCACAAGGTGTGCGGTTTCTGCGTCGTCACTGAGGCGAATGACTTGGACATCGATTAGATCCCTTACCGAATCAACGAACACCGGATCGCTGAATCCAACCGCACCATCGCCGAGCAAGATGCCAACTTGGCCCGTCGTATCGTCCGCGTACCCTGCGGCAACGACCGCGATATCGATGCTGCCATCTGCATTCAAGTCACCCGTGCCGACACCACGAATCAAGGCACCGGTCGCGACCACCTCCGCGACATCTTCGCCGCCAAACACCAATTGCAGTTCCGAAGATCGAAACGCGGCCGAGATAAAATCGGCTGAGCCATCCTGGTCGAAATCGGCCAGCTCAATGTCGATGGTGCCGTTACCCGCGGGAATAAGCTGAGGTGCGGATAAAGGACTCACAAGAATTCCGCCCATGTCTGTCGAGTTTCCAATCGCAGCAACGGCGACCGTTGGATCTTCGGATGCCGCTGGATTAGGAGATATCCATGTGGCGACGTCAAAAGGACGATTCGACAACGGCTGCAGGCGACCACGCGAAAAAGCACCGCCGTTATTCGTTAGCACGGCCAAGGATTGCCCTTGATCGCTCGCAATCAACAAATCCTCGTCGCCATCCTGGTCGATGTCGACCGAAGCAATCGATCGTGCGAAGTCGCCGACATCAATCAGAGTCCTCGAAATGCCGGGGTTGGGCGGGACACTAGTGCAGGTCGCCGGAGTGGGTACCACGACGACAGCCTCACCTTCGGCCACACCGATGAACTCATAGCGACCACTCGCATCGGTGAATGTCACAACCTCGTCGGCATCCAAGACGCGATTGCCGTTGCGATCCAAAAAGACGTCAACGCCGGAGAGGAACTCATTCGTATCCTCGATACCATTGTTGTTGAGGTCACAGGAAACACTCCCAGTGATCACAGCTCCCAACATCGCGTCGTCATCCAGAATTGAGATCAATGCTGTGTCCGTCACGTCCACTTGGATCGAGGACGGATTGTTGAGTGAAATTGAAATCGTTTCTGTATCTTCTTGATCCAAGTCGTCATTGATTTGAACTGAAAACGTCTTCGATTCATTCTCATCGCCATCAAAGAACAACGAGAACGTCTCGGCGACAAAGTCTTCGGGACTCGTGGCCGTGTCATCACTAGCGACCGCGTCAACCGTGAAACCACCGGACACCACCGCAGTGGAGACCACCGTGACCGTTGCGGTGCCGTCAGATTCATCCACCGTCACATCAGCCACTGACAACACGGTCGTGTCATCGTCCAGCATCGTCAGCGTTGCCGTATCGGCGAGATCGATCCCCAGTCGCGACACATTCGCGAGAGATAATGTCGCGTTCTCTGTCGCCTCAACGATTGAATCGTCAACAATCGGAATCAACACCGTTTGCGTCTCACCGGCGGTACCTGAGAAAGCCAGCCCGTAATTGCCCGCCGCATAGTCATCTGGGCTGATTGCTGTGTCATCAACGGCTACCAGGTCCAGCGTGAATCCGCCCTGGACGGCGTTGTCCACTGATACCGAGACAATCGCTGAACCGACATCTTCATCAACTACCAGGGAAACAACGCTCAGCGTGGCAAGATCGTTGTCTGTGATCGACACCATTGCCGTGTCCGTTAGGTCTGCATCGGGTATCGACGCGTTTTGCAGCTGGACCAGCAGAGTTTCGGTGTCTTCGACGATTGAGTCGTCAATGATCGCGATTGAAAACGTCTGTGATTCGTTGGCATTGCCCGCGAACGTCAATGGGAATGTGCCAGAGGTAAAGTCGCCCGGGCTGACCGACGTGTCATCGACGGTGATCGCGTTGACAGTAAAGCCACCGGTTACCTCGGCACTGGAGACCACCGTCACGGTTGCAGTGCTGTCAGATTCATCCACCGTCACGTCAGCGATCGTCAAGATCGTCGTATCGTCGTCAAGGACCGTCAGCGTTCCGGTATCGGTGATGTCGACATTGGTGTCCGAAACGTCCGACAACGCCAACCCAATCATCTCGTCAGGCTCGACGATCGCGTCGTCGCCAAAGTTAATCACAAACGTTTGGATCTCTCCGGACGTGCCCGCAAAGCTGAGCGTGGTTTCGTTCAAACGGTTATCGGCTTCATCAAGACCGAAGGCGTTGACCGTGAAAGATGAAGCCACGTCCGCATCGAGACTGACCTGAATGGTCGCTGATCTGTCGGACTCATCGACCGAAAGGTCCGTGATTGTCAGTGACGCTGAATCGTTGTTCGTGATCTCGAGCGATCCCGTATCGCTGAGATCGATCCCCAGTCGCGATACATTGGCCAGCGACAACGTCACGTTCTCGGTCACCTCAACGATTGAGTCGTCAACTATCGGAATCGACACCGTTTGAGTCTCACTAGCAATACCGACAAAAATCAAAGGGAAGTTGCCAGAAGCAAAATCGTCGGGGCTGGTTGCGGTGTCATCGCCGGCGACCAGATCCAGCGTGAATCCGCCCTGAACGGCGTTGTCGACCGAAACCGAAACAATTGCTGAACCGACATCTTCATCGACCACCAGGGACGCAATGCTCAATTCCGCAAGATCGTTGTCGGTGATCGATACCGTTGCGGTGTCCGACAAGTCTGCGTCGGCGATCGATGCGTTTTGCAGTTGCACCAGAAACGTTTCAATGTCTTCGACGATGGCATCATCAATGATGGCGATCGAAAACGTCTGTGATTCGTTTGCACTGCCCACAAAGGTCAATGGGAACGTCCCTGCGGTAAAGTCGTCGGGACTGACCGCCGTGTCATCAATGGCGAACGTATCAACAGTGAAGCCGCCTGCCACCGCGGCACTGGAGATCACCGTTACCGTCGCTGTGCTATCAGATTCGTCTACTGTTACGTCAGCGATTGTGAAGGTCGTCGTATCGTCGTCCAGCACCGTCAGCGTCGCCGTGTCGGTGATATCGATGCTGGTTTCCGAGATGTCGGATAGAGCCAGTCCAATGAGCTGGTCAGGCTCGACAATCGCGTCGTCGCCGAAACTGATCACAAATGTCTGCACTTCACCGCTTGTGCCGGCAAAGCTGAGCGTCGTTTCGTTCAAGCGATTGTTGGCTTCGTCCAATCCGAAGACATTGACAGTGAAGCCAGAAGCCACGTTCGTGTTGAGACTAACCTGAATCGTTGCCGATCCATCGGATTCGTCGACCGTGACGTCCACGATGGATAAGGCTGCCGAGTCGTTGTCGGTGATCTCCAGTAAACCCGTGTCATTGATATCGATGTCCAGCCGCGACACGTTGGCCAGCGACAACGCGACGTTCTCGGTTGCCTCGACGACGGAATCATCGACGATCGGAATCGACACCGTTTGCGTTTCGCCAGCGATGCCGAAAAACGTCAAGCCGTAATTGCCTGCGGTGAAGTCATCGGGGCTGATCGCCGTGCCATCGCCAGCGACCAAGTCGAGGGTGAATCCGCCCTGCACCGCGTTGTCGACGGACACCGAAACCATTGCCGAGCCGACGTCTTCGTCAATGATGATCGGGGAAATCGTCAACGTCGCCAGGTCGTTGTCGATGATTGAAAGGGTTGCGCTGTCCGATGAATCGACAGCCATAAGCGAAGCATTCGCGAGCTGGATCAGCACGTCTTCGGTGTCTTCAACAATCGCGTCATCGACAATCGAGATCGCGAAGCTTTGCGACTCACCGGCACTGCCAACGAAGGTCAGCGGGAATGTGCCCGAGGCAAAATCACCCGGACTGACTGCGGTACCATCGGAGGTGATTGCGTCCACGGTGAAACCACCGGCCACCGCCGTACTGGAGACCACCGTCACCAGTGCCGTGCTCTCGGATTCATCGACCGTCACATCGGCGACTGACAAGGTGGTTGTGTCATCATCAATGATTGTCAGCAACCCGGTATCGGTAATTTCGACGATGCTGACCGAACTGTCCGAGAGGGCAAGGCCGATAATCTGATCGGGTTCAACAATCGCGTCGTCGCCAAAATTGATTACAAAGGTTTGCACCTCACCAGCTGTACCGACAAAGCCGAGCGTGGTTTCGTCCAATCGATTGTTATTTTGATCTAGTCCAAAGGCACTGACCGTGAACGGCGAAGACACGTCGCTGTTGAGACTGACCTGGACCGTTGCGGACCCGTCGGATTCGTAGACGGAAACATCACTGATGGTAAGGAAGGCCAAGTCATTGTCGGTGATATCCAAAAAATCAGTGTCGTTGATATCGATCCCCGAGCGAGATACGTCCGCCAGTGAGAGTGCGGCGCTTTCGGTTGGCTCGGCGACGTCGTCATCAACGATCGGAATGGATACGGTTTGGGATTCACCCGCATCACCAATAAAGCTCAAGCCATAGTTGCCGGCGACGAAATCGTTGGGGCTGATCGCGGAATCATCCGTGGCGACCAGATTCAATGTGAACCCTCCCTGCACACCTTTGTCGATCGATACTTCGATCTGGGCTGTGTTCGCGTCTTCCGCCACGATGAGAGGTGAAATGATCAGCGTGGCGATGTCATCGTCGGTGATCGACACAACCGCCGTATCCGAGATGTCCAAATTGCCAATCGACGCGTTCTGAAGCTGAACGGTGAACTGTTCGTCATCTTCAACAATGGAGTCATCAAAAACGGCGACCTGAAAGGTTTGGGTTTCGCCCGCATTGCCTGCGAAAGACAGCGTGGCGGTGACTGGCGTGAAATCAACACCACCAAACGCCGTATCATCCACCTGAATCGCCTCCACCGTGAACGGTCCGGACGCGTCGATATCGAGCGAGACGGTGATCTCGGCAATGCTATCAAATTCGTCAATGGTGACATCGTCAACGGTCACGACGGGCGTGGCCGTTATGACGCCTTCCAGCTCAAACGCACCGATATCAGGCAGGGCCGAACCGTTGTTGTCACCATCTTGCGGACGAGCGACGCCACGTGCATCCACGCTCGGCGACGTCGCGGCAGCCGCATCAATGGCGGGACTTCCGACCTGCAGTGCCTGGGTGAGCACCGGCCCGCCGTTATCCGCCAGCGGTGCCAAAAGTGGATCCACGTCGCCAAGATCCTGAGGCGTCGTGAATCCACACGAAGCATCACCGATGTTATTACCCCGTGACGTCGGAGTCCCAGAGTCGGTATCGCAGGTCCCCTCAACGATCGATGATTCAAACGAAATCCCTAAGAGCTGACCCGAGACGGCATCTTGCCCCGGAGGAATCACGTTGTCAGCGATGGTTGAGTTGATGATCTCACCGACCAAACCCCCACCGTAATCGTCGAACTCGATATTCAGTGCCCCGGCGTTACTGAAACCCATCGGTTCATTGCCGGATATCGTCACATTCTCAAGCGTGGCTGACGGCCCCTTTAAAGATACAATCGGCCGCGCGAACCCTTCATCCGGTGGTCGGTTGCGACTGAAAGTTGAGCTCCGCAACTCAGTGATCGGTCGCGTGCCATTATCGATCACATTGAGAGCCGTGCCGATGTTGTTATCGACCAAAGAGTCCACGATCACGACATTGACATCGCTTGTGGTGATCACGCGGCCCGTATTCTCAATTATCCCGGTTCGTTCGATTCTTAGTGTTCCGATGTCCGATGAGAAAAAGCCAGACACATCAATGATGTCGTCTTGCGTGGTGTTGTTGCGAATGATGCTATCGGCCAAAACGACTTGCACGTCACCAAGACTCCGAACGGCCGAGCCAAAACCCAACGCGTTATCTTCGATGATGAGGTTCTGCAACAACAGGTTGTATTCCTGGCCAATGACCGCATCACTCTGAGCATCGCGGATGGTCAGATTTGCCAGCGTGACCGATGTGATGTCTGCCCCATTTGCAAAATCAAATGCACCCGATGCGTTCCCTAAGATGACAACATCGGATGGACCGTCGCCAACGCCGACAATCTCAACCTCGTCAGGTCCGAAATACTGCAACGCGCCCAGCAACGGGTCCAGCACATACGTGCCCGCAGGAATCTCAATGCGGTCGGGTTCGTCATTTTGGCTGGCGAACTCCATCGCCGATCGCAACGAGCATGCCCCGTCAGTGCAATCGTCGGTTTCCAAATCATTGAAGGTATCAACGACGATCGTGGCCAGAACTCGCCGCTTTTCGAGCGTTTCGAACCCTTGACATCGCCGGTTCAAACGACGTTTTCGTGTCGCGCGACGCTGCCTGGTTGATGGGTAGAACACAATCGCTTGCCGGGATGTTTGAGTGAGCTTCGCAGGCGTTCCGATTGCTGGGCAACATTAGACCCCCAACTCGGGAAATGCAAATCTTTGCGCTCGCGGTCTGTTAACGAACGGGCGATCTCTGCGGCAGAGCTTGAGACTGCATTGGGTGGAAACGTTATAGTACGCGCATGTTTGAACGTGGATTTAGCTTCGCGCCCGGCTATCGCCTCGACAAATTCCTCGGTCGCGGACAGTTCGGCCAGGTGTGGAGTGTGCAGGCGCCCGGCGGGACGCTGGCGGCCGTCAAATTCATCGACTTATCGGAAGCAAGCTCGCGAAAAGAGTATGACGGCATCAAACGAATCAAGCAGATCCGGCAGGCCAACTTGATGCCGATCACGGCGATCTGGCAATTGGATCACCGCGGTCATGCGATTGAAGAGTTCGCACCACCGTCCAGGCTCACAAGCGTGACTCGGTCAAGCGAACACCCACCCGAGCCAGGCGATTCGTCGGACGTCGATCAGGCGACCATGTCGTTGGAGTTGCCAGAGCCGCCGTCCTGGCTGGCCGTGGCGATGCTGCTGGGTGGGCAGAGTCTGCTGCATTTGCTGAAGCAGGCGAAAGCGAATGGGCATTCCGGGATCGGTGTAAAGGAACTGATCGGCTACATGCAGGATGCGGCCAAGGGTTTGGATTTCCTGAACGCTCCGCAGCACGATCTGGGTGAGGGCCTCGTGTCCATCCAGCACTGTGATGTCAAACCCGCCAACATTGTGACGCTGGGTAACAGTGCCGTGATCTGCGACTTTGGCTTGGCAAAGATTTTGCGTCGGCACCAAGCAACCGCCACATCCGCCGCTGGAACGCCCGCATTCATGGCGCCCGAAGCCATTGAAGGTCGACCCGGCAGCACCAGCGACCAATACTCGTTGGCAATCACCTATTACCAATTACGCACCGGCAAGCTGCCCACCGATGGGCAATCCGTCTATGCGATCATGGATCAGCATCGGAGCGGACAACTGGATTTTTCCGCGGTCGATGGGGCCGAACGCGATGTGCTGATCCAAGCAACCCGCGTCGACTTCACTCAGCGATATCCCGACTGTTGCGACTTTGTGGATCGCCTTCGAGATGCCGTCTTGAGATCAGTTGACGACGCCGTGCTCACGGGCGATCCATCGACTGTATCAGAATCCGAAGATGCGTTTTCTGGCGAGTCAATCGAACCTGTCGTTGGCAATTTGAATGAAGCGGAACACGGCGATGCTTCAACTTCATCTCATCCATATGACTCAACACGGCATCGACGGAGATTGGCTTTCATCGGCATCTTAGCGATCGCCGGTTGCCTTATGACCGTCTTGGCGACTCAAGGAACCCACATCTGGCTTCGGCCGCAAAACGAGTTGCCGCGTCAATCCGCCGACAACGAATTTGATGATAAAGAAACCGTCGTCGGTCTTGATATCGCTGATACCGAAGCGATCCGTTTGAGCTTATCCGACGTCCTTGATCTGTGGGAATCTGATCAGGCGGCCGCAGTAGACGCCTTTTCAACGCTGATGGCGTCGGATGCCTCGGTCACAGAGTCGAAGGTATGGACCATTCCAGGAGACGACCCATTACAAGCCGTCTTCGTCGCGGGACGCGATCGGATTTTGACTCTTGGCTACCGACCTTCACCACGCTTATTCACGCTTCCTTTAAAGCTAAATGCGATTGAACCTCCTGCAGCCGTTTCTTCGGTTAGCGTGACCGATCTCACTCGAGACGATGGCATTATTTATCCGCAAGCGATCGCGATCAAATCGACCCTTGTGAATCAACAGCGATCTTACTTGGTGCTTCTTGGTGGTGAGCCTCCGCTGACGATCTGGCGCTTCGCTGAAGACCAAAGCCCGCGAGAAGAAACTCTCACACCGCTTCCCCTGGAGACGCCAAACGGCCTCGGTGAAGTGCTAGCGGCGACTTGGCATCCCGTCTCAGGAGTGGAAAACCAGACGTCTCAAATGGGAACTGTTTTTGCCGCCGCGGATGATCAGGGTCAGCTTCTTGTTGGGAACGTTGGACCAGATCAAATCGCACGCGTTGATTTGATATCCATTCCGTGGATACCAATTGATCTCACCTCGAGCATGGACGGGCGTTGGTTGGTCGCGATCACCGAAGACAACGATGTCTTCAAGTTTCGCTGGAATGATGTGATCGCATCGCGTAATCGCGCGGCGTCACCATCGGCCTATCCCGCCAAAGCACCCGGAACACGGGCTCATATCATCAAAGCCTTTTCAACGTCGATCGATCCAGCACCCGTCGTCAACACCGATCAATCTCAGATGCTCGCCATTGGCGATGATCAAGGATCCGTTTCCGTTTGGAGCTTGTCCAGCGAACGCGAATCGGAATCAAATCCTTCGCTGGTTTCACGCACGCAGCCACATCAGCAGGCGGTCGATTCATTAAGTATCGGACGATTTGATAATCAGCCCGTGATCGTTTCCGGCAGCGATGACGGCAGTCTTCACGCGTGGCAACCCACCAGCGAATCGCCGATTTCGAGACGTTTGCAAGTTGGTTCTTCGGCAATCAACGCGACCTCGGTTTCGGCTGATGGTCGCTGGGCGGTCGCGGCAACATTCGGGCAAATCATCCTCTGGGACTGGAATGCATTGGGGGAAGACTTTGGAGGAAGCACCTATCATCCATTGAGCATCGACGGCGTTGATATCGTGGACGTGATGTTCGATCCGGATGACCACTATGTGATCGCAGCGGGCGATGACGGCAATCTTCGGATCTTTGATTTAAGGCACTTGTGTCTTCTTGCGATCACATCACCGAATCAACCGGCATCAGATGTTCTCATCGAACCGTCAAACCAGAACAATCCGCCTCGAAATGACCTGGCGGGTTTGTCGTTAGAGCTCTAACGCCGTGTCCGTCGTCAACTGATGAGAGTGACGCACTAGAGCATTTTGCGAACTCATGTAGGACGGGGACTCTTACCCGTCGATTCGAAAACCGGAGTCGGCCATGAGTGACCGACCTACGTAAAAATTCAAACCGCTTTAAAGTCCCAGTTCAGC
>JBCCJB010000052.1:0-15604 GCA_039028015.1 Planctomycetota bacterium | reverse complement strand
TCGAAAGTCCCTGCGTTACCAGATTCGCGAGGACCGATGGCGGTCAAGCCATCTCACTTTGCGCCCAAGGCAAAGTCGGTGATTTTCCTGTTCATGTACGGCGGCCCCAGCCATATAGACACGTTCGATTACAAGCCGGAAATGAAAGGCATGGATGGCAAGACCGCAACGGTCAAAACGTTCGGTCGCGGTGGGCATAAGGCCGGTGGCCGAATCGTGGAGCCACGCTGGAATTTCGCGCAGCATGGTCAGTGTGGCAAATGGGTGAGCTCACTGTTTCCGCATCTCGCCAATCACGTCGACGACATCGCGTTCTTACATTCCATGACCGCTGACTCGCCCATTCATGGTTCGGCCATGCTGATGATGAACAGCGGCAAGATTTTGTCGGGCAATCCGGCACTGGGTTCTTGGCTGACATACGGACTCGGCAGCGAGAACCAAAACCTTCCCGGCTTTGTGGTCATGCTCGATCCCACTGGCGGACCGATTAGCGGCGCGAAGAATTGGAGTAGTGGCTACATGCCGGCGACCTATCAAGGCACCGTATTTCGGACCGAGGGAGCTCCGATCCTGGATCTCAATCCGTCATCGGATTTGCCCGCTGGCGTGCAACGACGTTTGATTGATGAGATTCAATCGGCAAACCAGCGTCATCTGACGCAATACCAAGGCGAGGAAGATCTGGCTTCGCGGATTGCCAGTTACGAATTGGCCTATCGAATGCAAACAGCTGCACCGGAGGCGGTCGATCTGTCAGACGAAAGCCAGCAGACCCTCGACATGTATGGCATCGAGCAACCGAAAACGGCGGATTTTGGCCGGCGTTGTTTGCTTGCCCGGCGTCTTGTTCAGCGAGGTGTGCGATTCGTTCAACTTTACAGCGGCGGCGCGCACAACGATGACAATTGGGACGCGCACGGCGACCTGGAAAAGAACCACAATCACCACGCCGGTGCCACCGATCAACCGATCGCGGCCTTGCTGGCTGACTTAAAACGCACGGGTCTGTTGGAGGAAACCCTCGTTGTCTGGGGCGGTGAGTTCGGTCGCCAGCCGACGGCCGAGTATGCCAAGGGAAGCGGACGCGACCACAACGCGTATGGCTTCACGATGTGGATGGCGGGCGGAGGCATTCGGGGCGGCATTAGTCATGGCACAACCGATGAACTCGGCAGTCGTGCCGTCGAAGATCCGCTGCACGTCAAGAATGTGCACGCCACGATTCTTCATCAAATGGGGCTTGATCCCAATCATCTCTCGTATTTCTACGGCGGGCTCAACCAAAAACTCGTCGGCGTGGAGCACGTCGAGCCAATTCATTCCATCATTTAGCGAACTGGTATTTAGCGATCTGAGATTTCAGTCTCATTGGGTCCTCAGTCGCCCCTCCCCAACGAGGCTTCGCCCGTCGACCCTGCCCAAAACAAGTTTGGGGAGGGTAACGTCTAAAATAGTTCCAACGAAACAGGTCGGCGCAACCCAAGCTCGTGCCGATACCAGTCTTTGATCAGCTCAGGTTAGATCGTCGGATTAGTCACCGCGGGATCGACGACCGGTTGTGGGCCACTGACGCGATCCGCAATTCGATCTAACGGATGAATGCTGCCGGTGCCTTGCGTTCGTCGGTAAAGCGAAAGCAAACAGGTCATCGTGAAGATCAACGCCATCGCGGAATAAAGCGGCAGGTATTGAGCACCATCGGCACCGACGTAGATGAGCTGGTTGATCACCGGAACATTCAAATCGGCGATTCGCTCCATCGACACCGACATGCCGTTGAGCGTGAGATGAATCAAGATGCCCGGCAACACGCTGCCAGTGCGAAGTGCGATCCAGCCCAGCAGCAATCCCACGATGGTTGCGGTAATCGATTGTTGCAGCACACCATGGGAAATCCCAAACATGATTGCGGTGACCAGGATTGCTCGCAGTGGACTCTGATTGCGTGCCAAGCCGCCAAAGATGAATCCCCGAAAGGTCAGCTCTTCACACACCGCAGGCACAACGGCCATCAAAAATAAAACACCCAACCAATTCGCCGATCCCAGCTGATTGGCAAACGGTGTCATGGCTGCGATTGCTTCAGGCGATAACGGATACAGCGTGCTAATCCAGGTGGCCAGTTGCACGTGAAGTGGGTGCAGCGCGAATCCGAGCAACGCAATGATGGGCCATAGTCGCCACGGAACCGAGTTGATGCGCAAGCTGCTCTTCAGCGATGTGGTCATCATCGTCGCCATCAAAAGCGTTGGCGCGAGGATCAATCCAATTTGAGGAAAGAAAATCAGTCGCGACAGTCCCGACATTGACTGTGGGATTTCCGTGATCACCAATTTGCCAAAGAACAAACCTACCAAGACGATAACACCGCAAGCGAGTGCCAGGGTGGGTGTTGCGGCACGTTGGCGATCCTGCCAAAGATGACGCATCCAAGCCCCCAGCTCCCAGTGGTCGCCGTCACCGAACAGCACGGATTCGGTTTCAAATTGACGTTGCGCCCATCGCATCGCTGTGGTCAAACACAATCCAGTGACCATCACCACGATTGGTAGATGCAACAGTGCATCGGCAAAATGACCTTCGATCAAGCTTCGGACCAGCAGAAACATGCCCGTCACGGGAATCAAGCTGGTTCCCACGCTCAACACCATTCCCGGCAGCATGGGCAGCATCACTAACGGCAATGTCATCATCATCAAGGGCATCAAATAGTACTGCCCTTCTTTACTGCTTCGCGCCATCGCGGCAACCGCCAATGCCAACGCGCTAAACAATGCTGAAAGCGGCACGAGCGCCACCAAGAGCCACAGCATCGGTGCCAGTGGCGGTGTTCCCATCGACGTGCCGCCGGGTCCGATGCCCATTTGTTGAAACACCAACACGCTGGTTAGCAACATCGAGACCGCGTTGAGCACTGCGGTGAGCATGCTGAACGACATCACCGCGCCCAGTTTCCCCCAAACAATTTCACTTCGCAGTGCGGGGCTGCACAGCAGCGTTTCCAAGGTGCCGCGTTCTTTTTCCCCAGCGACCAAATCGATGGCGGGATAGAACGCACCTGTCATCGCCCACACCAGCATGATGAACGGCAAAATCTTGGACCAGAACGCCGTTTCGCGAGTTCGCTTTGGCGCGATATCGATCCCCTGGATTTGAAAAGGATCGAGCACCGAAAGCTCGACCCCGGCATCGTGCAAACGATCGCGTACCCAAGTGCCTCGCCATCGATTGAGCACGGATTCAATGCGACCTCGCGCCACCATGGATGGGTCCGACGCGATGTTAAAGAAAACCTTGACGCTGCCGACATCGGTCGCATCGAGATTCATGGTGTCGGGTTCGCCGGGAAGCTTGCCAGCCGTTTGATCGCTGGCAGCTGTCGCGGTTGTCGATCCGTTGGTTTGCCCGATGCCAGCTCGCACGTCGAGCACGCAGTCGAAGACGCCGTCACGGACCCAGCTGGTCACCTGTCGCGCGACTTCATCGGGCTCGCCTAACGCGCTGGACGGATAACCGAATAAGGCCAAGTTTTTTTGTTCGCCAGCGATATCGGGCAGGAACTCGTAGTTGCCGCCCAGTGGTGCTGTTGTCGGATTTGGTTGTGCGTCAGCATCGAGCCGTCGCAACAATGGTGGTGTGTTGGATCGCCAAGGCGTCGAATCGTCCGATGCCGTGACTTGCTCGACACCCAAGATGCACACCGATGTGGTGTGAGCTCGGGTGAACTGCGCCATCTGCATCAACAACATGCCAACGACGGGATACAGCATGATTGGCAACACGATGATCGTGAACAGCGTGCGCCGATCTCGCAGTTGATCTCGCATCTCGCGAGCATAAATCAATCCAATCGATTGCCATTTGGGTCGATTAGCCAGACGGGCTTGCAGTCGCTTTTGTTGGGAGTCGATGGTCACGCGATGGCCTCGATTGGCGGCGAGTTCAACGTCGGTGTGGCCGTCGACGCCGGCAATGACTCGTCGGCCTCGTGGCGGCTGAGCAAGTCAAAGAACAATTCTTCAAAGTCTGATTTCTGATGACGCTCAAATAGCTCGGGTAAGGTGCCTGAATCGAGGATCCGACCGTGGTGCATGATCGCCGTTCGATCACACAGTCGTTCCACCTCACTCATGATGTGGGTTGAAAAAATGAGGCATTTGCCGGTGTCGCGTAATTGCCGAATGACTTCCAGCAAGTTTCTTGCCACCAGGACATCAAGTCCCAACGTTGCCTCATCAAAAATCAACACCGGCGGATCATGGACGAGCGCCCGTGCGATCGAAACTTTTTGCCGCATACCGGTCGACATTTTGCCGCCCGGCACATCCCGAAATTCGTTCATGCGAAGTTGCTCAAACAGCACTTCAAGCCGAGCGTTGACCGCGTCAAGCGACAGTCCATGAAGACGACCAAAATACGCCACCATCTCCCAAGCGGTCATGCGATCGTAAATGGCGGTGTTATTGCTGACGAATCCAATGCGCCGACGCACCATCGTGGGCTCGTGAGCAACGTCGTAGCCGTCGATGGTGGCGATGCCCGATGTCGGCTGGAGCACGGTTGAGAGAATTCGCAGCACGGTTGTCTTGCCCGCGCCGTTGGGGCCGAGCAAACCGAAAATCTCACCGGGTGCGACGGTGAATGAAATGCTCGAGACCGCTTCGAACTTTCCCCGCCGCAGGTCCTCGTAGACCTTCGTCAGATGTTGGACCTGAATCATGCGGAGCCAAAACAGCGGAGCGATTGGATGAGTGACAACCTCAAACGGTAACCCGCTGAAATGGACGCGGAGTCGTGATGGCACACATTTGAACAATCCGATCGAATGAGCCTGTTCGGGCTTTTCCGGATGTGCCGACGGTGCTGGCTAGACCAGTTTGAACTTGGTGGCTTTCCTGCCAACGTGAACTACCTGTGATGCAGTCAGTTCGTTTGACTCAAAACAAGCCGCACCATACCGCACGAGATTCTCGGCTGAGTTGCGTGCGTAACGCTTGTTTGGAAAGTGACGAACCCCCGGGGAGGCGATGCGGCTCGACCATTTCATCGCTGTCAGTTTGGTTTTTTCAATATCTCACGGCTGCATTTTTAAGTCTGAAAATGGCGGCATTGCTGTTAAGTTTCGCGCCGAAGTTCAAATACGTCACACCCCGGAGCCCGCGCATGATCACTGCATCCCTCCCCAATGTTTCGCTGTCACGATCTGCTGAATTGGTGCTCAGCGAAGCGAAATCGGTGCGTTTCTTTAGCCACGTTTCCGAGTTGGTTGAAGCGGCTGTGCCAACGGCTGATGTCGATGACGAGGGTTACCACACGGTGGGCTATGACGTCGAAGGCGTGTTCACGCCCGAAGCCAAGGTTTGCCGCGTCAAAAACGGTATCGCCGCGAATTATCTGGAACCCTACATGCGACGTCGCGATGCCGGATGCATGGTCATTGCTGATGATCGAGCCACGGATAAGACGACGTACCAGAGTCGCTTCGGAACGGATTTTGAATCCGTGCGGCAGGACACGTTTGCTTGGTTGAAAACACAGGATCTCGGTTGTTTTTTCTTCAATGCCGGACGCGGTGGCAAAGGCATTCCCGCGGTCGCGATTTGTCCGGCCAATGCCGGCTTCTTTGCGCTCGGCCTGGCGATGTTGCAGGGGATCATTCCCGTCGAGGAGATTGAGGCAAAAGGCGAGGACTACTTTCATCGCGCCATCATCTATATCGCGCCGCCTTTCCGGCACACTCATTTCGATGGGAAGCAGGTTGTTGTCCACAATCGCCGCGAAGAATTGCACGAGCTGTACAGCTACAACCTGTATCCCGGTCCTTCGGCCAAGAAAGGCGTGTACGGCATGCTGCTGACGCTTGGTGAGTCGCAGGACTGGACCACCGCGCACTGCTCAACGGTGCAGGTCATCACGCCCTACGACAACACGGTCACGATCATGCACGAAGGTGCGTCGGGTGGCGGCAAGAGCGAGATGCTCGAGCAGATGCATCGCGAGTCTGACGGTCGATTGATGCTGGGCGAAAACACCGTCAACGGAGAAAAACGCCATGTCGCGTTGCCGTTGGGTTGCATCCTTCGTCCGGTTACCGACGACATGGCACTTTGCCACCCAGACCTGCAGGAAAAAGACTCCAAGGACAAAAAGCTCACGCTCACCGATGCTGAGCACGCTTGGTTTTTGCGTGTCAATCACATCACGCATTACGGCACCGATCCACATCTCGAAAAGCTCACGATTCACCCGGAAGATCCGCTGCTGTTTCTCAACATTGATGCGGCACCCGATTCAACGGCGCTCATTTGGGAGCACATCGAAGACGAGCCTGGAAAGCCCTGCCCCAATCCTCGACTGGTGTTTCCGCGCAGCAAGTACCCGGGCATCGTCAATGAACCTGTTACCGTGGATATCCGCAGTTTTGGCGTCCGCTGCCCACCGTGCACGCGGGAACAGCCCACTTATGGCGTCATTGGAGTCTTTCATCTCTTGCCGCCTTCACTGGCTTGGTTATGGCGGTTGGTCGCTCCCCGTGGTCATGGCAACCCGTCAATCGTCGAGACCGAGGGCATGAGCTCTGAAGGGGTTGGATCGTATTGGCCATTTGCGACGGGGCGCAAAGTCGATCAGGCCAATATTTTGCTGCACCAAATCATGAACACCCCTGACAAGCTTTTCATCCTGACGCCAAATCAGCATGTTGGATGTTGGAAAACGGGATTCGCACCGCAGTGGATTGCGAGGGAATACCTATCGCGTCGGGGAGCTTCGCTGTTCTCGGCTGACAAAGTCGTTGATTCGCGATGTTCCATCCTAGGAAGGTCGCCCAAAACGATCCAAATCGAGGGCAACACGATTGGGCATTGGTTCACGCAAGTGGATAAGCAGCCCGAGGTTGGCGAAGAGGGATACGATGCGGGAGCTCAAATACTGCTCGACTTCTTCCACGCTCAAATCCGGAACTTCTTGGTTGACGATTTGGATCCGCACGGGCGTCGAATCATCGAGGCTTGCTTGAATGGCGCTACCGTCGGGGATTACGACGCATTATCTGAACTCAATTGAAAACAGGATCTTTGCCGGTTCGGCGGACCTGACGGATTAGGTCAACCTGTCGGATAAGGCCACCAAGGCGAGTGCATTGAATCGGATCGCTGAAGTGCCCAATTTGCGGGCACTTCAGCGGGTCTCCGGATGCGATTTGGCGTCCTTGGTGAATGCGAGAATTGAGCACCGTCGCAAATTGGGGATCAATCTTTTCCACCCAGAGTCCTTTGTGCGGAAATGCGTGCATTTAAAGGCGGCAGCCTCGCTCAGTCTCGCCACATCGGTCCATTGTTTGCGGCTCCTCGAATGGCGTTAGGATCGGTGCGTACCGGTTCCGCATGTTGCTCGCAAACAATGCACGCCTGTTTACTAATGCTAAAGCAAATCGACGCTAGTCTCTTCAAATTCTTCTCGGGCGCGGTCATGTCGGCCCGCCATCTTCACGCTTCCGTCTGCTGTGCGGTGGCGGCAGCCTGCCTCGTGGTTGCTGGGTGTTCCTCCGGTGAGATCACGATGGCGGATCTCGAGGCCGCGTCGGAGAGCGTGGACGTCGGTGAGGTCGAGCTCTCCGAAGACGCTTCGGCAGGCGAGATGCTGGATCTTGAGAAGACCGACCTGACGTTCGGCTTCATCAAGCTGACGGACTGTGCCCCAATCGTGATTGCCAAGGAAAAGGGCTACTTCGACGATGAAGGTTTGAATGTCACCGTCGAGGCTCAGTCGAACTGGAAGGTGCTGCTTGACCGCGTGATCGGTGGCGAGCTGGACGGTGCTCACATGTTGGCTGGCCAGCCGATCGGAGCGACGATTGGATTTGGAACCAAGGCTGACGTCATCACTGCATATAGCTTGGATTACAACGGCAACGGTATCACGGTCAGCAACGAAGTTTGGGCTGGCATGCAAGCGAATGATCCCAAGCTGAAGGATCCGACTCCCGACCACCCCATCTCGGCTGACAGTCTCAAGCCAATCGTGGAGAAGTACACCGAGGAAGAGGGCCAGCCTTTCCCAATGGGAATGGTGTTTCCCGTCAGCACGCACAATTACGAAATTCGGTATTGGTTGGCTGCCGCAGGCATCCATCCCGGACTGTACACCGCCGAAGACATCACGGGCGTGCAAGAGGCTGAGGTGCAGTTGAGCGTCACTCCGCCACCGCAAATGCCCCAAACGCTCGAAGCCGGCATCATCAAAGGTTACTGCGTCGGCGAACCTTGGAACCAGCAGGCAGTGATCAAAGGCATTGGGGTGCCTGTGACGACCAACTACGACATCTGGAAAAACAATCCCGAAAAGGTTTTTGGTGTGGCGAAGGCTTGGGATGAGAAGCATCCCAACACGCACCTGGCCGTCATTAAGGCTTTGATCCGAGCTGGGAAGTGGCTAGATCAAACCGACGATAGCGGCGTGTTGGTCAACCGGCAGGAAGCGGCAAAGATCCTCAGTCGACCCGAGTACGTCGGTGCTGAAGAAGACGTGATCGACAATTCCATGACGGGGACATTTGTCTTTCAGAAGACCGATGTCCGCGAAATGCCTGACTTCAATGTCTTCTTCAAATACTTTGCGAGCTATCCGCATTACAGCGATGGTATTTGGTTTTTGACTCAGATGCGGCGCTGGGGACAAATCACCGAGGCGAAGCCAGCGAGCTGGTATGCCGAGACGGCAAAGAAGATCTACCAGCCCGCGATTTATCGCAAAGCTGCCGATATGCTGATCAGCGAAGGCAAACTGGAAGCATCGGAATTGCCCGCGGTGGGTTATGACGGCTATCGTCCGGCAACGACCGACTTCATTGATGGCAAGTCTTATGATGCCAAAGACCCTATTGGTTACATCAATAGCTTCGAGATTGGTTATAAAGACGATGAGTCACTGGCATCCAAATAAGATGCCTGATATCGGTCACAAGTGACTCATCAGAATTCGAAGCGATGACCTCGTGAGATAACCGAGGTCATCGCATCGCCTTGCGACGTTCTGTCGCTAAAATTAATACTATTCGACTCTTCTCATTTGAATTCTCTAGTTGATAAGACAGCTAGGAAGGCTACGCGCGGATCGTTCCGCGTTAAGTAAGCGATAGCACTATCAATCTTTGGTTTGATTGCTCAGAAAAGCTTGCATCTTTCGCTAAATGCGAGATGATAGGCCGCATCAGAAGACAGGAGGTCGGCAATCACACAGTTCTCTTCATCGAGCATCTATTATGAATTGGCGTGGAAATCTTCTGAGGTTTTGCGAGGTAGCTGGACTGCCGATCTTAGAACCTTTTGTGCGATTGGCGGCAGGTGAAGAGAAAGGCGAGCAGTTCAAAGGAATTGCGAAGTTCATCTTGTTGCCAATTGCCGCCATCGGGATTTTTGTGGTGCTCTGGGCGGGTGCCGCTGGCACGGTCGTGACTGACGCGGCAAAGCTTCCAAGTCCGGGTGCCACTTGGGCCGCTGGGAAGCAGCTCTTCGCGATGCACCGCGCCCAGAAAGCTGCTGATCAGCAGGCCAAACAGGAAAAGCTGAAGCAAGCAGTGACCTACATTGCCCAGGCCAAGGCAGTTGAGAAGGCGGCGGCGGGTGCCTCGGGCGAACAGGCGGCTAAGTTGAAAGCGAAGTCGTTAACGCTCAAGAAGCGAGCGGTCGTCGCGGCTAATTTCAAGCCTTCCAGCGCTCCCACGTTCGTGGATCAAATCTTCAAAAGCATTCAAACCGTTTTCTTCGGGTTCTTGTTGGCAACGTTGATCGCGGTGCCACTGGGTGTGCTATGCGGAATGTCGCCCTGGTTCAACGCGGCGCTCAATCCGTTCATTCAAGTATTTAAGCCGGTTAGTCCACTAGCTTGGTTGCCTTTGGCGTTCATCGTCATCATGTGGTATTACAGTGGTGCTCAGCCAGGTGAGACACTTTTCGAGAAGGCATTCCTGATCTCGGCCGCAACGGTATGTCTGTGTTCGCTCTGGCCGACGTTGGTCAACACAACGTTGGGTGTTGCCAGCGTTGACAAAGACTTCATCAATGTTGCCGACGTACTGAAGCTTTCGTGGACACAGCGGCTCTTCAAGATCATCCTGCCAGCCAGCTTGCCACTTATGTTTGCTGGCATGCGGATCAGCCTGGGTGTGGGCTGGATGGTGCTGATCGCTGCTGACATGCTCGCCCAGAACCCAGGACTTGGAAAATTTGTCTGGGACGAGTTTCAAAATGGGAGCGAGCTGACTTACGCTCGGATCGCATTCAGCGTGATCATCATCGGTGTGATCGGTTTGCTGCTCGATCGGGTCATGATCTTTTTGCGAAACTTGGTCAGTTTCGGAAATCCCGCTCCGGCATAAGTCGAGTCGGTGCGGCCACTGTGGTCATCTTTGATTTATTCGATAGATGGCATTGTCAAATCTTACCTTCGCAATGATTGATTTCTGATGAGTGTGCTCTTACAGCCCGAACCAGCCACCGCGGTGGTGAAGCCAGTCAACGCACCGGCTCCCATCATTGAAATGAAGGGTGTCTGCAAAGGTTATGGCAGTGGCGTGACCAGGACGGAGGTTCTGCAGAACATCAATCTTAAGATTCGCGAGGGCGAGTTCTTGGCGGTCGTCGGGTTTTCCGGCAGTGGAAAAACGACCTTTACCCAATTGTTGGCGGGTTTGATCAAGCCCGATAGCGGCTCGATCACGATGAAGGGTGAGCCGGTTTCGGGACCCTCAGCCGATCGCGGGTTGGTGTTTCAAAACTACTCATTGCTGCCCTGGCTGACCGTTCGTGGGAACATCGCACTTTCGGTCAATGCGGTGTTTAAGAACTGGAGCAAATCGCAGCGTGCAAGTCACGTCGAAAAGTTCATTGAAATGGTGGGGTTGTCGCATGCGGCACATCGGCGACCGCATGAGCTGTCCGGCGGGATGCGACAGCGGACGTCACTGGCGCGTACATTGGCGCTGAAGCCAGAGGTATTGTTGCTTGACGAGCCACTGTCAGCTCTGGACGCATTGACACGTGGACAGTTGGGTGATGAGATTCTGAAGATCTGGCAGGAGGAAAAGCAAACCTGCCTGATGATCACCAATGACGTCGATGAGGCGATATTGGTGGCTGATCGAATTGTTCCGCTCAATCCCGGGCCGTGTGCTTCGCTCGGGCCAGCATTCACGGTGGGTTTGGATCGTCCACGAAGCAAGACCGAGTTGAATGATGACTCTCGGTTCAAGGGTCTTCGCAATGCGGTGACGAACTATCTGGTGGCGGTTCGTCAAAAGTCGCGCCGTGACGAGATGGCGTCAGGCCCTGATCAGCAGTTCCGACTGCCGGAAATCGAGCCGCAGGACATCAGTCGTCCCTCTCGTGCGATCTTCAATACGGCTCCACGGTGAATGATCGATGATCAATTCGGTTCTGACAATCAACTCAATCATGTTGGACGGCTAAAACCATGCGTGGCTATGTCGAAATGTTCAATCTCGGCAAGACTTACGACACCCATAAGGGGCCTGTCGTCATTGTCGAGAACTTCGATCTGAATCTGGAAAAAGGCGAATACGTCGCACTCCTCGGCCATAGTGGTTGCGGTAAGAGCACGGTCCTGACGATGGTTGCCGGGCTCAATCCGATCACGACCGGGGGTGTCGTGATCGATTCAAGGGAGATTGACGGTCCAGGCCCCGATCGCGGCGTGGTCTTCCAATCACCGTGTTTGATGCCATGGATGACAGCCTTGGACAACGTGATGCTCGGCGTCAATCAGGTCTATCGCCATGCGAGTAAGCGAGACCGGCGTGATCTGGCATCCTACTACCTCAATCTGGTCGGGCTTGGCAGCAGCTTAGGCAAGCGAGCGAAGGATTTGAGCCAGGGGATGCAGCAGCGAGTCGGCATCGCACGAGCTTTTGCGCTACGCCCAAAAATGTTGCTGCTCGATGAGCCCTTTGGGATGCTCGATTCGCTAACGCGGATGGAATTGCAGGAGATTCTGCTTGAGATTCTGATGCGCGACAAAGTGACGACAGTGATGGTGACCCATGACGTCGACGAAGCGTTATTCATGTCGGACCGAGTCATCATGATGACCAACGGCCCGCGTGCCAAAGTCGGAGCCATCTTCAGTCTTCCGTTCGCGCGACCGCGAGTTCGTGCCGACGTGCTGGAACATCCCGACTACTACGAGTACCGCGGCAAGCTGATCAAATTCTTGGAAGACCAGGATCACAAGAAGCTGAAGGCTGACGCTGAAAAGCGGGCCGAGCAACAGGCTGAAGAGGCGGTCGCCATCGCTTAGGAGAATTCAAGATTTGTTGTGGACTGGCACATCAGATCGGGGATGGCAATTAGTGATGAAAAGACGCGTGAATGCAAATAATCAATCTTGCCCCTTGATCGGTGCAGGTTCCTGACGTCGGAGGTGATGGAAGTGACAGCTTTGAATCCACTGGCCATGCCGGCCAACAGTTTCATCAGCGATGTTTCGGTGACCGATATCGGCGGGTCTGATGCGGCACTTTCTGGTGACATCGATCACGGTGACGAGTTAGTCCACGACGTGATGGAATCTGGCACGGCGCGGGTTACGACATCTGATAACGGTCCGGCACGTTTAGGCTTTCCGGTCTACGGCGAAGGTCGCATTGTTTCGGTCGTTTGCATCGATGGTCGGATACCAGACGATGTCGTAGCGGATCCTGTCGGTGTCTTTGAAGTTTGGCAGCCGATTGGTATCTACGAGGAAGTCGCATTAGTCTCTGGTAACTACGGCAAGATGGAACGTTTCCAAAACGTCAGCCAGTTTGTGCGATTCGAGAAGGGCAACGGGCTACCAGGCCAGGTCTGGTCCCAGCGACGTGCCCAGATCCACGATGATCTTTCCAATCATCCTGGATTCCTTCGCGCGGCGGGTGCATCTGCGGATTTGCTGCAAAGCGCGATTGGTATCCCCGTCGCTGATGATGCACTGCGAAGCGTCGTGGTCTTGATTAGTTCGAAAAGTACCCCGATCGCCCGTTCGATGGAAGTCTTCTCGGTCGATGGCGATCAATTCCAGCTAACTAGTTCAGCTTATTGGGATGTTGAGGATGGCTTCCAATTACCGGCTGAGACGATTGTGGAAGCAGATCCCGGCGTTCTGGGCATGACGCTGCAGAGAAGGGGGGCGTGCGTTGTGGATGACGTTAGCGCAGCCAGTTTTGGCCGAAAAGTCGATCCGGCATCACCGTGTCCTTCGTCGGGTCTTGCCATTCCATTTTTTGAGGGGGCGACGATCTCAAGCGTCGCATTGCTACTGTTTTAGGACACACGGTGTTTGAAGCCGTTAGTCATCGCTGTCAATTCCATGTCAGGAACGCTTCCCGTCACCAGCTCCGTTAGTAGCGATTTCGCATTGCCGATTGGCAGTGGCGAGGGTGAATCTTGCGACTTAGTCGAATTGCTGCTCGCGGAACAACAGAGCCTGACCGCTGTGGAAGATTTTTCGGCGGCTCACGATCAGATGGAGGCCGCTGCCGAGGATCTCCCCGCACAGGCGAAATATTACAAGAAGCTGATGCCGGCAACGGCTCCCGACCCGGATCAGCAATTTGCTTTCGAAGTTGATTTGGATGCGTGCAGCGGCTGCAAAGCGTGTGTGGTTGCTTGTCACACCATGAATGGATTGGAAGAAAACGAGTCCTGGCGAAAGGTGGGTTCGCTGGTCGTCGGGCAACCGGATGAGCCTGAGGACTTGCAGGGCCCCTCAACAATTCAGGTGGAGCCGGGTGTCCAGCACGTCACAACGGCCTGTCATCATTGCGAAGAACCTGGCTGCCTGCATGGTTGCCCCGTTAAGGCTTATGACAAGGACCCCGTCACAGGAATCGTGCGGCATCTCGATGATCAGTGCATTGGATGCAAGTACTGCACGATGATGTGTCCTTATGAAGTACCAAAGTACAGCAAACGACTTGGGATCGTTCGCAAGTGTGACATGTGTCACAACAGGTTGGCTGCTGATGAGGCACCCGCGTGCGTGCAGTCGTGTCCCAACGAAGCGATACGGATCAGCATCGTGCCTCGCAAAGGCGAAAAGCCTGATGACGAAGCACGTTTGGCACCGGGTGCTCCGTTGTCTTCCATCACGCGTCCGACCACCACGTATAGCAGCACCCGTGCAAATGATTTTGGGTTGCCAAATGATGCCGGCATCGACGAGGTTGCTGAGAGTCACTGGCCTCTGGCAGCATTGTTGATCGGAACTCAAATCAGCGTTGGCATGTTGATTTGTGAGCGGGGTTTGGCGTTGGCGTCTTGGGCAATGGCAGGTCGTTTTGGAACCGAGATGGTTCCATGGCCATCGCCACAGGTTTCTGCTGTGGTCGTCACCGCCGCCTTGGTTACTGCTATGGCAGGTTTGAATCTGGCCCCGCTTCATTTGGGTCAACCATTGCGAGCTTGGCGGGTGTTCCTGGGCTTGCGAACAAGCTGGCTATCACGAGAAGCGGTGATCTTAGGTAAGTATGTCGGTGCGTTGCATCTTGCCGTTGGTCTGCTGTGGCTGCCCTTGATTCAAGGATGGCTGCCGACGTGGGTCAATGAACTTGTGGAGTCTTATGTCCCATCATGGGCTGCCGCGGCAACGCTTGTTGCCTGTTTGCCTATTGGACTGGCTGGTCTCTACAGCAGTGCAATGATTTACATCGCAACAAAGCGGCCTTTGTGGCGGCATGCGCGAACGCTGCCGCGCTTTGGTGGGACCACCATGATCGGCGGCGTCGTATTTGCTGCGGCATCCATCTCCGCGACGCTGTGGTGGGATGCCGCATCCGCTGGAATTTTGGGTCGCTCGCTCGCTATTTTCATAGCAGGCACGGCGATCGGATTGGCCTTCAAACTTTGGCGGGAGTGGGTTGAATCGCTGGGGCCGGTCCGTCCTTTTGACCATCCGCACGATCGACGCAGTCGTAAGTTGATATCCCGCAAACTTTCTTCCGTACGCACTGCAAGATTGGTCGCCGGTGGCGCCGGTGTGATTGCACTGACCGTCGGTGCGTTTGCAGCGTGGATTCTTGGACTTTCAGCATTATCGACAGTATTGATGTTGGGATTCGCTTCTGTTGCGGTTCTGGTTGGAGAAAGCATCGAACGCTATCTCTACTTCACATCAGTTGTTTACGACCGCATGCCTGGAACATTGAGGTGATTCAATGAGAGGGGCAACCACATGAGTGGCAGCGCACCAAGTATTGTCCAGCGGTCCGGCTCACCAAAATCAATCGCATTGCCCCAACTGCTGCAGCGTTGGAATGGCAAGATGACCCGTGAGCTGTTGCTTCATCCCGGCGAGCACGGGCTGGGCATGACGCACGAATCGCTCCGCGCGGATGTCACCACGACGGCCACTTGTGGTTTCTGCGCGACCGGTTGTGGTTTGCGGCTTCATGTTCGTGAGGGAGTGGCGGTAGGGCTCACGCCCGAAACCAGATATCCCGTCAACTTGGGAATGGCTTGTCCAAAAGGTTGGGAGGCACTCCGCGTTCTCGATAGCGACGATCGTGCGACCCAGCCGATGGTTCGGCAGCCGGATGGTTCTTTGCAGG